>JAUVZS010000012.1:0-12167 GCA_030602435.1 Clostridia bacterium | reverse complement strand
TAAAGAACTTGAGGTATATGGAGCTATTAACTCCAATTTTTCTCCTTTGGACAACGAGTGGAAGACTACCGTACAGTTTATAGCATCCAAAGTAATCAATACAAAGCCCCTTATATCTCACAGGATAAAGCTTGAAGACATTGCTGAGACATTTAAAAAGATGTATGAGGGAAAAATGATATACAACAAGATAATTTTCTCTCCTTAAAGGAAAAATGCTAAAAGTTTTTAATTCTTCCAGGAGGTAACATTTGAAGGCAGCTGTCTTAACCGGAGTTCAAAATTTTGAGCTAAGAGAGGTTCCTAATCCCCAGCCTCCCGGAGGAGGTCTCATAGTAAAGGTTGAAACCTGTGCCATCTGTGGTACAGATGTAAAAATGTACAGGTTCGGCTATTCTGCAGCTAAGCTACCTTTAATACCGGGACATGAGCTGGCAGGTACCATAGCCCGGGTAGGAGAGGGCATTCAAGGTCACCGTGAGGGAGAGAGAGTGGTAGTAGCTCCAAATATTCCCTGCGGGACCTGCTTTTACTGTCAAAGAGTTATGCATACCTCCTGTGAGAAACTACATACTATAGGGGTGCACCGAGATGGGGGGTTTGCCCAATATGTAATGATTCCAGCTCTTGCTGTTAGACAGGGATGTGTAATACCTGTCCCAGAGGATATCTCCTTTGAAGAGGCAGCTTTAATTGACCCGGCCTCCTGTGCTATAAATGCCTGTGAGCTTTCTCGGGTAAAGGTAGGGGATGTGGTAGTGGTAATAGGAGCAGGACCTGCTGGATGTCTCAATGTGGAAGTGTCCAGAGCTTTTGGAGCTCAGAAAATAATATTGGTTCAAAGGTCTTTACCCAGGCTTAAACAGGCTGAATTCACTGGAGCCGATGTCTATGTTAGCCCCTTAAGGGAAGATGTGGTAAAAAGGGTCCTGCAAGAAACCAAAGGTAAAGGGGCGGATGTGGTAATAGTTGCCTGTGGTTCAGGTGAGGCTCAAGAACAGGCTCTCGAGATGGTTGCTAAACGGGGAAATGTGAATTTGTTTGGAGGTTTGCCTAAAAACAGCTCTTTCATCAAGTTTAACTCTAACCTGATTCATTACAAAGAAGCCTTCGTAATTGGAACTCACGGAGGATCTACCCGTCAGTGCAAAGCAGCTCTGGATATGATTGCCTCTGGTAAGATCAAGGCTAAAGAATATGTAAGCTGCCAGCTGGGTCTACCTGATTTTTCCCAGGCAATAAAGCTAGCAGAGGAAAGAAAAGGACTTAAAATATTTATCAACCCTTACGAGAGGTAGTCTAAAAGATGAGAGTAATTTTAGTTCGACATGGAGAGACCGATTGGAACGAAGAAGGAGTGTTTAGAGGCAGGATAGATGTTAAACTCAATCAGTCTGGGATACAACAGGCAAAAATTATAGGGAAAAAACTAAGCAAAGTTCAAGTAGATGCAATTTACTCAAGCCCTTTATCCAGAGCTTTAAAGACAGCAAAAATTATTGCCTCTTTCCATAACCTTTCTGTGCAGGTGCTTAATGAATTTATGGATATCGATTTCGGTAGATGGCAGGGACTCACCAGGGGAGAGGTGAAAAAACGTTATTCAGATATTTATCTAACGTGGCAACGACATCCGCAAGATGTAACGATACCTGGAGGCGAAAGCCTTAACGAGGTTAAAGAGAGAGTAATTCATGGATTGAACGAGATATTATCTCGCTACCCTAAGGAGACCATTGTTGTTGTTTCTCATGGAGCAGTAAATAAGGTTCTGCTATGCGCGGTACTTGGACTAGATAATTCACATTTTTGGAAAGTAAAACAAGATAATGGCGCCATTAACATCTTTGAGTATATCAAATATGGCTCTAAAGTCTTTCTATTTAATGACACCTGCCATCTTAAGTCAATACAAGATGTTCTTGAGAGTATGAGATTTAGAGTAAGTCCACTAGGAGTAAGCGGTCCCCTTCTTTCTGCCTCGGCCTATTTTGCTAAGAATCCGCCCCAGCAATTTCCCGACGATGAGGCAAAAAGGATGGTCGATGAGTTCATAGAGGGGAAAAGAGAAAGATAACCTAAAAGATAACCTAGGAGAGAAAAATGAAAGCAGCTATTTTTTATGGAGGTGGCGTAGTAAAGATAGAGGAAGTTAAAAAACCAAAGCCTGGATCCGATGAGGCTGTAGTAAAGGTTGCCTATTGCGGTATCTGTGGATCGGATAGACACAAGTATTATCATGGGTGGCCATTTCCCTTGGTGCCAGAGACCAGACCCAAGCCAGGTGAATTAAAAAGACTTAAATATATTCCCGGCCATGAGGTCTCAGGAACTATAGATGAGCTTGGAAGCGGAGTAAAAGGATTCAAAGAAGGGGATAAAGTAGCTATTTATTGCATAAATTATTGTGGCAAATGCTATTACTGCAAAAAGGGACTGACGCACTACTTTGTGGACTTTGATAAAAACATAATGAGTGATCATTGGGACGGTGGATATGCAGAGTATGTTAAGGTTCCCCAAAAAAATCTTTTAAAACTGCCTGAAGATGTATCTCTTAAATTAGGAAATTTGACCCTGGATACTATAGGTGTTCCTTACGGCGCTTTTATGGAGACAGATATAACCAAAGATAAATCAATAGCTATATACGGATGTGGGCCGATAGGACTTTCTGCCATAAAAATACTTAATTTTAGGGGTATTGGCAATATATATGCAGTAGATATAATAGAGAATAAGTTAGAATTAGCAAAAGACTTTGGGGCAAAAGTTATAATTAATGCTGCTAAAGAAGATCCAATTAAGCTTATAAGGGATATGACAGATGGGCTTGGTGTTGATATGGCTTTTGATACCTCAAATAGTATAGATGCTTTTAGAGGTGCTATCTATTCTGTAAGAAAAGGTGGATATGTTTACCCGATAGGAGAACACCCCTCTCTTCCTTTGGATCTAAGTGAGATTTTTATAAGTGATCTCCTGGTGCATAGGCATCTTGGGGTGAGGGGATTGATGTACTTTCCTACAGGAGAACACAGACATATAATCGATGTCTTAAGAAAAGGAAAAGAGGATTTTGAAAAACTGGTAACCCATGTATATCCTCTAGAACAAATTGACGAAGCATTCCATACCTTTTTTGAAGATAATGAGTCAATAAGAGTATTGGTTAAACCATAGATAAGTATGCATCAGAAAAAAAGAAATTCACAAATGGAGCTGGTTGTAATAAGTCACATAGTTAATGAGACTATTAAGTTTCCAGATCGAACAATCGAGAAAGTACTAGGAAGCCCTACAGCTTATTCTTCTGTTATTGCCAGTAAACTTGGTATAAAAACTGGAATGGTGACTAAAATAGGCAAGGATATGCCCAAAGACTTGCTCCAGCCTATATATGAGGCAGGAGTAGATGCTCGAGGAATTAAAGTGGAAGGAGGAAATACTACCCTTTCTCTTTTAATTTACGATGAAGGGGGAAACAAAACAATACTTTATCCAAAGAAAGCTCCTCCTATTTCCTCTCAAGATATCCCTGGAGATTACCTGGATGCTAAAATGTTCTATATCTGTCCTATGGATTACGAGGTATCAATGGAGACTATAAAAGCTCTAAGTAAAGTAGGAGCAATGCTTGCTGTTGATATTGGCGGATATGGAGGAGCTCATTCCTACACTCACCCTAGCCAGGGGGAACGAAGAACCCATGCAAAACTAAAAGAAATAGTAAAATTTTTCCAAATAGTTAAGGCAAGTTCCGAGGATTGTGGATATTTTTTTGAAAAAAAAGAAAATAAGAAAAAGATAGCTACCATCTTTGTGGAATGGGGCGCAAAAGTGGGTATAGTGACCCTGGGAGAAGAAGGAGCAATTGTGGCAACAAAGAAAAAAACTTTTGTTATCCCTGTATTTCCTACCAATGTTGTAGATTGCACAGGAGCAGGAGATGCCTATATGGCTGGTTTTCTAGCTAAATACCTGAGAACAAAAGAGGCCTGGAAATCTGGCCTATTTGCCTCAGCAACAGCATCTTTAGTAATTGAGGATACAGGTGGTGCAATAGCAAGTAGGATGCCAACAAGGGCCCAGGTATTGGAAAGAATGTCTAAAGTAGGTGTAAAACAGCTCTAAAAGAAGGTAGCAATCTCTACTCGAAAAAAGCAAGTGGGACTATCTTTATTGGAAAATGGCCTAGCGAATCAGCAGTCTAAAAGAATATCCCAGAGTTAACGAGGAGTTTTATATGAATGCACGAAAACGATGGACTCGATGTATGCATTTTCAACCTGTAGACTATATTCCGGATGAGGAATTTGGCTACTGGGATGAGAATTTTAAAATATGGCAAGAGCAAGAATTGCCAAAAGATATCAATGATAATGAGTCAGCCGAGCAATATTTTGGCTTCTCTCTTCGCAGTGAAGTACCTGTGGAATTAGGACTCTCTCCCGCTTTTGAACCAAAGGTAATTGAAGAGACTAATAAATATCGAATTATTATAGACGAGGATGGCGTAAAAAAGAAAATCTTTAAAGATGGCAGCTCTACCATTCCCCATTTTCTTGAGTTTCCCCTCAAAGGACGCAAGGAATGGGAAGAGCTTTTCAAGCCGCGCTTGGATATTGAACTAGCCAGTCGGTACCCAGAGAATCGGAATGACTGGAACGAGATAAAAGCCCGCTACAATGATCCAAATTGGGATAGACCTGTTGGTATCCTCATCGGCAGTCTTTTTGGACGGCTGCGTGACTGGGCAGGATTTGAAGGTATCTCTCTATTATGCTGCGATGACCCGGATCTGGTGAGTGAAATGGTTTCTCACCTTACCAGCTTGACTTGTTCGGTGATAGAGCGGGCAGCAAAAGAAATTAAAATTGACTACGGAGCAGGCTGGGAGGATATGTGTTTCAATCACGGTCCTATTATCTCACCAGCTATGATTAAGGAGCTTCTTATCCCTAATTACAAGCGTATCACCGACATACTACGAGCCAACGGCTGCGATATTATTTATACTGACTGCGACGGCAATATCAACAAGATGATTGACTTATGGCTGGAAGGCGGCGTAAATGGAATATTTCCTGTTGAAGTAGCCGCAGGCTCTGATCCCATTACCATCCGCAGGAAATATGAAGATAAAGTGGTTATTCTCGGAGGGGTAAACAAACGGGCTCTAATTGCAGGAAAAGAGGCTATTAAAGCGGAGATTAAACGCATCAAACCCTATGTCAAGGAGGGGGGCTGGATTCCCCATGTTGACCATCGCTGTCCGCCTGATGTAACTTTTGAAAATTATCTTTATTATCTGGATGTCAAACGCCAGACCTTTGGCATTCCAAAGCCTGAGGAATTTGAATCCAGACCAGAAGTACAGAAGATAAAATCGAATAGGAATAAAAGCAGGGATAGATGCTATGTATCAGGCAAAAGAAGCTGCCTGGCAGAATATCTCACTCGGGGAACATGCCCAAAGTCATGAAGAGCTAAAGGTAGCTTTAAATATGAACATAGATATAAAATGAGGATAGATGAAAATGAAAATGAGAGCAGCTATTTATCATAGGATTCAGGATGTGAGGCTGGAGGAAGTAGAAATCCCTCAGATTAACCCTGATGAAGTATTAGTGAAAATAAAGGTAGCTTTAACCTGCGGTACGGATCGGAAGATGTACCTCAGAGGTTATCATCTAGTTAATCCTCCCTTTGTTTTTGGTCATGAATTTGCTGGAGACATAGTAAAGGTGGGAGCTAATGTAAAAAATTTCAAAGAAGGTATGAGAGTAGTAGCAGCAAATTCTGCACCCTGCAATAAATGTTTTTACTGTAAGATAGGTAGGGAAAGTTTGTGTGAAAATCTAACCTTCAGACTTAGCGGTGCCTTTGCTGAATATGTGAAAATCCCTAGAGTTATCGTAGAACAGAATTTACTGGAAATTCCATCCAACGTCTCTTACAAAGAGGCAGCTCTGGTAGAACCCCTGGCCTGTGTTGTACACGGGATAGAAGAGTCAAACATAAGGCTAGGCGATATCGTAGTTGTGAACGGAACAGGGCCGATTGGTTTAATGCATGTTAGATTAGCTAAGCTAAAAGGGGCAAAAGTCATTGCCACCGATTTGAACAAAAAGAGGCTAGAGCTAGCTCGCAAGTTGGGAGCTGATAAGATTATAGATGCTTCCAAAGTTGACCAAGTTAAAGCAGTGAGGCAGTTAACTGAAAATAAGAGGGGAGTAGATGTGGCCATAGAGGCAGTAGGATTACCCGAAGTCTGGGAGAGAACCATCGCTATGGTTCGAAAAGGAGGAACAGTTAATCTTTTTGGAGGACCTCCTTCGGGCACCAAAATCACTATTGATACTAAGTTACTGCACTATTCAGAGGTTACTATAAAAGGAGTATTTCATCATACTCCCCAATACGTAAAAAGGGCCCTAAATCTAATCTCTCAAAAAGTATTAGATGCAGATTTTCTCATAAGCCATGAACTTCCTCTTAGTGAGTTCTCTAAGATTTTGGAAATGATGGTAAATCATAAAGGGGTAAAGATTGCGGTGATACCCTAGGGAACTGTCAAAATATAGTTTTAATGATTAAAATGGTGAGAGTCAAGATACCCAAAAGATCTTGTATGAGCCTGGCGCCCTCTCTTTATCCGAAGATAATTAGGGAGGTTTACTGATGAAAATAGCTATAGGTTGCGATCATAATGGCCTGGAATTAAAAAATGTAATTATCCAGCTATTAAAAGAAAAGGGAATTGAATTTGAGGATTTTGGAACTATGACCAAAGAGCCAATAGATTATCCTGATATAGCTGAAGAGGTTGCCAGTTCCATAGTCCAGGAAAAATACGAGAGGGGGATACTTATCTGTGGAACAGGGTTAGGTATGGCCATAGCTGCCAATAAGGTAAGAGGCATAAGAGCTGCTACCTGTCATGATATCTATTCTGCCGAAAGGTCCAGAAAAAGTAACAATGCTCAAATTCTTACCATGGGGGCCCAGATAATAGGACCAGAGTTAGCTAAAAAACTCATAGAGGCCTGGCTTGCTTCAGAATTTCAAGGGGGAGGCTCAGAGAGAAAGGTAAAAAAGATTGTGGAAATAGAAAAGAGAAACTCAGAATGGCAAGGATAGTGGTAATTGGAGCTGGAATGATGGGGACTGCCTGTGCATCTCATCTGGTAAGAAGAGGGCATGCGGTGAACCTCTGGGGAACTGAACTGGATAAAGAGATTATCGATATTCTCAAGCAAGGGGGAGAGCATAAAACTTTACATGCACCTGTTCCTCAGAATATTAAATTTCTCCAGGCAGACCAACTAGAAGAAGCTATGAATAAGAGGGAAATTGTAATAATTGCCATAATTTCTCACGCTGTAGAAAAAATTGTCAAAAGAATAGTCCCTTTCCTAAGAAAGGGGATGATTATTATAAATGTTGCCAAGGGTATTCCCAAAGCCCCATATCTAACTTTATGCGATTTAATTGAGAACTTAATTCCTCGGTCATCGGATAAGAAAATCCCTGTGGTTGGCATGGGAGGTCCTGCCCGAGCTAATGAGTTAGTTAGAGGAATTTATACGGAGGTTATCTTTGGCGCAAAAAATAAGAAATATGCTCAGTACTGTAGTGAAATAACTCGCAATTCTCAACTAAAAACTAATGCAACCTGTGACATAACAGGGGTAGAATTATGCGCTGCCATGAAGAACTCCTATGCTATTGCTGTCGGAATGCCTCAGGGGCTATCTGAAAGATTAAAAAAGAGTATGGATAATACTAAATCTGCATTTGTAGCTCAGGCAATTATGGAGATGGCTAAACTCATTGTACCTCAGGGAGGGGAACTGGAAACTATAATGGGACCGGCTGGGATAGGGGATCTGTACGTTACCGTGCAGGGAGGTCGAAACGGATTTTTAGGAAAACTTCTGGGCAGAGGTACGACAGTCAAGGAAGCCATGGAAGAGATGAAAGACCAAACTATTGAAGGATATCCAGCTACCAAAGGCATATACAGATTAGCAAAAGAACTTGAGAAAAGGTCAAAATTAATCATAAAAAAAGACCTTCCCTTATTTAGGCAGCTTTATGCTGTTCTTTATGAAGGAAAATCAGCGCAAAAAGCGATAAAGAACTACTGGGAAGTGAAGTTAGATTCTTGACAAGGAAAAGCTAAAAATAAGGCTAGAGGAAGGTATATAGATGAGTGATGCTAAAAGAGTTTCGCTGGGGAGCAGACCTTGCGGTGATTCCTTATGGCAAAGGGAAAGTAGTCCTTTCCGAATTACACCTGGTGGAGAATTTGGGTAAGGATCCCGTAGCTGAGAAGATACTTCTGAACTTGATGGAGTTTACCTCTAGGTAACTTATCTAAATTGACAGAGTCAATATGAGAAACTTCACTACACCAATGTCTAAGGTCAAGATTGCACCCTCCATTATTTGTGCAGACTTTGGGAACCTGGAGAAGGAGCTTGCCGCTTTGGAAAGAGCTGGCGCTGACCTTCTACACGCAGATGTCATGGATGGACATTTCGTACAAAATTTTGCCCTTAACCCAACAATCATCCACTACATTTGTTCTCACTCCCGCATACCCGTTGAAGTTCATTTGGTAGTAGAGGAGCCGGAAAGATTTATTGACCTTTTCTCAACTGTAGGTGCTTCGATCATTACTGTACACGTGGAATCCACAAATAATATCGTGCGAGTAATTAACCGAATCAAACAATTGGGAATAAAGGCCTCAGTGGCCATCAACCCAGCCACCCCCGTGGGCCATCTTGATTACATCCTTGAATATCTGGATATGGTAGTTGTAATGGCGGTAAATCCAGGATTCAGAGGACAAGTTTTCCTAGCCAGAACAGTAGACAAGATTGAAGCAATTAGAAATTTGGCAGCCAGGAGAAAGCATCATTTGGATATTGAGGTAGATGGCGGAATGAATGAAAGAACGGCGCAAAGTGTATGTCGTGCAGGAGCTAATGTGATCATTGGTGGAGCAGCAATCTTTGATACTGGAAAATCACGAGAAGAATCGATACGCCGTCTAAGAGACGCCTGTGTTCCTATTAAAAGCAGCAGGGAATAATATGAAAGCAGCTATACTCAAAGAGATAGGCAAAATTGAGGTTGAAGAGGTAAAGGCTCCAAAATGCATCCCTCAATCCATTCTAATAAAGGTAGAGGTAAGTGCCCTGTGCGGCTCTGATATTCGGGCTTTTCGGACAGGACGTAAGCAACTGAGCCTTCCACAGATAATGGGACACGAAATTGTTGGAACAGTGGTGCAGGCCGGCAGGGATGCGCCTAATGTTCAAGAGGGGGACCGGCTCGCAGTAGTACCCAGCATCCCCTGTGGACAGTGTAGAATTTGTAAAAGGGGGCTCTCGCCGGACTTGTGCCCCAACCATCTTTCTATAGGCTTTGCGTATCCTGGAGGATTTGCCGAGTATATGTTGATTCCCCCTATGGCCGTGAGGTCTCGTTCCTATGTGCCAGTACCTGATAATTTAGATTTCGAGACAGCCGTACTAGCCGAACCCTTGGGTTGTGTTATCCATGGACAGGATCTAGTGAGAACTTCAGTAGGTGACCGGGTTGTGGTTATCGGGGCTGGTCCCATCGGCTGCATGCACGCACTGGTGGCTAGACACCATGGAGCTGGGCAAGTTATCCTAATGCAGAGGTCGAAGAAGAGGCTTAAACTTGCTCAAGATTTGGGTGTAGCCGATGCTTATGTCTCAATCTTGGACCACGATCCAGTAGAATGGATGCAAGATAATACGCGTGGAGAACTTGCCGATGTAGTGATCGTCGCTACTTCGTCAAAAGCTGCCCAACAGATGGCAATGGAACTGGTGGGAACAGCAGGGCGAGTCAGCTTTTTCGGGGGTCTTCGCGTATCGGATCCTTCCATTCAAATTTCAAGTAACCGTGTTCATTACGAGGAGCTTGTAATTACGGGAGCTGCTGGAACTGGACGCCAGGAGGTGAAAAAAGCTCTTGATTTACTTGCGGCCAACCGTGAGGAAATGAGAAAACTGATTACTAAGAAATTCGCCTTAGATCATATCCACAAAGCTATCAGGGCTGCCGAAGATGGAGAAGAGTTGAAAATTGCACTAAAACCATGAGAGAAAATATGGCATTAGAACTAGAGGAAAAAGTGGCAGTAATAACAGGAGCTGGTCAGGGTATCGGGGCTGCAATAGCAGATCGACTAGCTCAAGAAGGTGCTTATCTTGCTCTGTGTGACATTAATTTTGCTCTGGTGAAGAAACGGGAAAAAAAGGTAAGTCAAATCAGAGGAAGAGAGGCTATTGCCATACAGGTTGATGTAGCGGATAGATCTCAGGTTGAGAGGATGAGAGACATAGTTTTGGAGCGGTTTCATCGGGTGGATATCTTGATTAACAACGCCGGGATCTGTAAGGTATGTCCAATTGATAATCTTGAAGAAGAACTCTGGGATCGGCTGATGGATATTAACCTAAAAGGGGTTTACCTTTGCACTCGCGCCCTCATTCCTGGGATGATAAAGCAAGGAAATGGCAGAATAGTAAACATCAGTTCTATGGCCGGGAAAATCGGGGGGCGTTGGATGACAGCCTATTCTGCATCCAAAGCTGGAGTGATTAGCTTTACCAAGAGTCTGGCTCGAGAAGTTGCTCAATATGGGATAAATGTGAATTGTGTCTGTCCCGGGATTGTTTCCACAGAACTTTGGCATGCCTGTGAGCCTAATCATGCCAGAAAACTGGGCAGGAGTGAGAATACTGTGTCCTCCTACTATCGTAGTCGTATTCCCCTGGGCAGATTATGCACTCCTGAGGATGTAGCCAAAGTGGTATATTTTCTTGTTTCACCTGCCTCCTCGTACATGACCGGGCAAGCTCTAAATGTAACCGGGGGACAACAAATGGACTGAAGACGTCGTTTTACGAGCACTTCCTGGGTGGGTTGAATTGGATCGAAAATACAAGAAGAGGAGTTCTTAAACTACCTCAAACATATGGATAATCAAAACATATCCAATTTTAGATGAAACTAAAACTATCCGAAAAGCTAATTTTTTGTAAGAGGAGGAGAAAATGTCCTTAATCTCCATGAAGGAAATCTTAAAGGATGCTCAGAGGAAAAAATACGCCGTGGGTCATTTTGAAGCCTGGGATTATGGCTCATTAAAAGCTAGCCTTGAAGCTGCTGAAGAGGTGAGGTGTCCGGTGATTATTGGATTTGGCGGCAGATCATTTAAAACTCCCTCTGGTTGGGATGAGGTAAAACTGGCCTCTTTTGCTAGCATGGGTAAGGTAATGGCTCAAAATTCCTCTGTTCCCACCACCTTTATCTTAAATGAAGTGGAGGATTTAGAAATAATCAAGAAGGGAATGGAAGTTGGTTTTAACTCGGTTATGTTTGATGGTAGCTTCTTATCCCTGGAGGAAAATATTGAACTGACCAGAAAAGTAGTGAAGGAAGCAGCCAAAAGGGGAGTTGGCGTAGAAGGACAGGTGGGAAAGATTCCCGAAAGAGGAGAAAATATAAATAAGGATTTTTTAACCTCTCCCAGAGAGGCGGCTTATTTTGTAGAAAAGACAGGGGTAAATGCCCTGGCTATTTCTGTGGGGAATGTTCATACGGCAATGGATGAAGAATCTCCTATAGATCTTGGCCTTCTAGAGGAAATTAACAAGCTGACAAATCTACCTCTAGTGATGCATGGGGGGACTGGATTTCCTAATGCTCTAATTAACGAGGCAATTAACAGAGGAGTATCTAAGTTTAATGTGGGTACTATTTTAAAAGGGGTCTTTTTGAGAGAAGTAAAAAAAACCTTGGAAAAAGTAAACTTAAGTCAGGCTAACTTTCAGGAGCTATTAGGCTCGAATAGCGAAGTGGATATCTTTAAAAAAGGTTATTCTGCTGTTAAGAAAGTAGTCAAGGAAAAGATAAAACTCTACTCTTCTACTATGATATAACCAGGGGAGAGCAAGAGATAGGCGAGACTTCATTATAGAGCTTAAAAAAAGGGAAAGAAGGAGAGTTTTTTATGGTAAATGAGATAAAAATATCTCAGGATAAACTCATCAGGATGTATACCACTATGGTGAGGATAAGGCAGTTTGAGGACAGGGTATATCTTCTTTTCC
>JAUVZS010000276.1:0-2600 GCA_030602435.1 Clostridia bacterium | reverse complement strand
CAAAAGGGAGAGAATGGGCTTCGAGGAATTGATGTGTGAAGGTGCATTTTTTGAAGATATCGATCTTAGAAAGGTTAAATGTTACCTAAGGACAAGAGAGGAAAGGTTTGGTTCAAAGATTGAAATACCTGTAGAAGACATCCTCCTAAGTCGAAAATGTGTTGTGAGAAAAAATGGCAAACTACACCCTACTAATGCTGGAATACTGCTTTTCGGAAAAGAACCCAGGAAATTCATTCCTCAAGATTACATAACTCTGGTAAAATTCAAGGGGAGGGAAATAAGTAAGGATTATTGGGATAGAAGAGATATGTTCGGCACATTAACCGATCTGGTAAACCAATCTGTTAGGTGGGTAGAGGAAAGAATGTTACACGGTGGTATTATTGCGGAAAAGAGTATTCAAAGAACAGAAGTAACCCAGTTTCATCTTTCTTCACTTCGAGAGATTATGGTAAATGCTGTAGCTCACAGAGATTATGGGATTAGAGGCTCTCGAATAATAGTCTCAATGTTTGACGATAGGTTGGAGGTCCAGAGTCCAGGACCCCTTCCAGCAAATATTACACCAGAAAACATTATTCACGAACAATATGCCAGAAATCCAAATATCATGCTTGTCTTGCTTGAATGGGGCTATAGTGAAGGAATAGGACGAGGGATAGATAGTATATTTAGAAATCTGAAGGAAGAAGGATATAAACCCCCTGCTATGGTTGATACCGGCGCCTCGTTCATTTTTACCCTTTATAGCAAACATATGGTAAGCGCCTTAAATGAGGATTTTGATAACCTTAACCATAGACAAAAGAAAGCAATAGAATATGTACAGAAAAGGGGAGCAATTACAAACAGGGAATATAGGAACATCAATAGTGTATCTAATGTGATTGCCGCTTTTGAACTGCAAGCGTTGGTCAGGAAAGGCATTTTGAGGAAAGAAGGTAAGGGTCGTTCCACTCAATATGTTATTGACTAGAAAGTTAATGATTAACCTAACGATTATTTAACGATTAAGTTAATGAAAATAGAAAGGGACGGGACGATTCTGTTTTTCTATGACAAGACGCAAAGCTTTAAAAAAAACAGAACCGTCCCCTTTTGAGGAGGAGAAAATATCCCCCCTCAAGTTGTTTTTCCAGGAAGTCCTCTTTTAGCTCTTCTTTTTCCCCAGTTTAAGTTCCAGTATCCCATTTTTGAAGGAAAATTCTGCGGGGTCTTCCTTTACCGGAAAAGGAAGTAGCACCTCTTTGGCATATTTTCTCTCTCCCCTTTCTGCAGAAAGATTGAGAATGTCTTCATCTATTTTGATTTTTACATCCTCTTTAGAGACCCCGGGAAGCTCTGCTATTACCCGAACAAGATTCTTCTCCTCAACCACATCTACAATGGGTTCTCTAACTTCTTCTACTACCGGTCCCTCTTTTGTCCGTTTAATATTACCGAAGGTTTCTACAACTGGTTTCCCTCCAACTAAAGTTCTAACGCTAAAACCATACACGCCTCTTGCTTTCCCACCTAGCCCTTTTATTTCGCCCGTCTTTTTAATTTCTTCGGCTTCCTCAGATAACTTAGATGTCATCTCGATTAAGTTGCCAATCCCTTCAAATATCCCTCCTAAG
Organism: Clostridia bacterium; assembly: GCA_030602435.1. Lineage (GTDB taxonomy): Bacteria > Aerophobota > Aerophobia > Aerophobales > AE-B3A > JAUWRC01. Next base: position 978 of record JAUVZS010000276.1, on the reverse strand, counting down.
CCTATTTTCCCTAAGCCAAAATCAATTTCCACCCCTTTTTTTTCTTCTTTTTTTTCTTTATCAGACATTGTAGCCTCCTTTTATTCTTTATTGTTTTTGTCAATAGAACTATCAACTATGAACTATTTTTGCCCCCGAGGCTGGCCAAGCAGCTCTCTCAAGTTTTCTAGATTTTTCCTAAGCTCTAAAATTTCCCTTCGATAAAGGTTCTCTACCTCTTTTATCTTCTTTCTTAATTTATCCTCGATCTCCCTTTCTAGAGCCTTCTTATTTTCTTGTATCCTGGTTAGAAGACTTTCCAGAAGTTTTTCCCCATCGGTTTCGCTTAACCCTTTTTTATTTACCAGTTCTCTAACTATCCCCGTTGCTTTCTCTACTGAGAAGGGAGCATCATTCAAGACCGCAAAAAGGCTCGTTGGTAAAAGCTCTAATACAGAATTTTCTCTTTCCTTTATTAGCTCTCGCAAAAGGGCAGAGAAAGGCTCTTTTTTGTCCTTCTCCTGTCCCAGAAGAACTTGAATCAAGGTTATCGAGGTAAGGTCCTTGTGGGTCTGGTGATCTCTCACCTGAATTTCTTCTCCCCGCTTGATTAGCTCAGCCAGCTCGGAAAGTGTAATCGGTTGGCTGGTTTTGGTATCGTACATCCTTCTGTTGCTATACTTTTTAATCAGGCGAGGCATATTTCCACCTCAAAGCTTTATATCCTTAACCGGAGAAGCAAGATATTCGGCGAGCTCTTTAAATTTTTTCTCATTTCTTCCCCAAACAAGTCCATCAAAATAGGCTCTTACTTTACTTCTCTCCTTCACCTCCTGGATTATAATGTCTTGGGAAATTTGGGGAAGCACGTTGTGATGAACTCCTATAAAAAGAACCCCTATTTCCCCATCTTTTAGGGTCTCATTTATTCTCTCAGCGATGAATTTATCCCTTTTTTCCATCAGGGGATTTTTGCGCAGTTTATATCCTCTATACGCC
>JAUVZS010000155.1:0-4199 GCA_030602435.1 Clostridia bacterium | reverse complement strand
CTACAACACCTATATTCTTTACACCGATATCTTCTGCCAGATGTTTAATGCGAGAAGCTGTCTCTATACTGCGAGTTCCAGGCTCTACCACAATAATCATTCTATCCACTCCTTTGGCTGTTCCCCTTCCCAGATGTTCTATTCCCGCCTCCATATCCAGGATGACCACCTCTTCACGTTCCAAAATTAGGTGTCCTAAGAGAGCCTTTAAGAATGCATTTTCCGGACAGGCGCAGCCGAGGCCTCCCCCTCTCACCGTTCCCATTACCATCAGGTTTATTCCTTTATGGCGAGCAAAGTATTTTTCAGGGATATCATCAACCCTGGGATTTAGTTTAAAATAGGGATTACTACTCCCTATTTTGGCACCTGTTCTTTCTTCGATTAACTGTTTCATCTGGATTAAAGGCTTTATAGAGGAAGGTTCGGGGAACCCCAAAGTAAGAGCGAGATTAGCGTCAGGGTCAGCATCTATGGCGAAAACCTTTCTTCCTTTTCGGGAAAAGAAGGTGGCTAGACCAGCGGCCAGGGTAGTTTTTCCTACCCCTCCTTTACCAGTTACAGCAATTTTCATCCTTTTCTCCAAAAATACCTTCAGAACAAGCTTTTCTCTAATTTTATCACTTCTCTTACCCCTGTCAAATTCGTATCTCGTGCCCCTGAGGAGAGAGAGTTTTTAACCTTGTAATTATTTTCACAAAGCTAAGCAAATAAAAAATAATTGAAACTATACGCTAAACACCACCCGCTTTACTAGATACGAGCGACGAACAACGAGATACGATTCATGTTCTTCTTTTTCGATATACTATATACTACATACGATATACGAATTCTGTATCGCTCCTGTAGGGCATCTTTCCGCACATATTCCACAGCCCTGACAGTTTCTTTGATCAATTACAGCCAGATTATCAACTATCTGGCAAGCATCAAAGGGACAAACCTTAACGCATATACCGCAAGCTATGCAAGCTCTTTCGCAGGCTGTACGAGCCTTTTTCCCTTTATCCAAAGAGGAACAGACCACTCTATATTGAGGTTCCTCATCCAAAACCTCAAGAGAAATTAAGTTTCTCGGACAGGCCTTAACACAATTTCCGCACCCTGTACATCTAGCAAGCTCTATTTGAGGCAGACCATCCCTCATAGAGATAGCATCAAAGAGACAAGCGGTCTGGCAATCGCCATAGCCAAGACAGCCATAGGCACAGATTAGTTCTCCCCCGGCTATCATATCTGCTGCCTGGCAATTTTTAATTCCTTCATACTCTGCTTTTTTCTTTCTTTCCGATTGGGAAGCTCCACAGCGAAGGAAGGCTATTTTACTTTGGATTACTTCAGACTCTACTCCCAATATCCCTGCTATCTTCTGGCTGGTATTATTTCCTCCCGCTATACAGGAGTTAACCGAAGAGTTTCCTTTGATGATTTCTTCTGCCAGAGCATGGCAGCTAGCATATCCACATGCCCCACAATTAGCGCCGGGTAGAATCTCCAGAATTCTTTCTACCCTGGGGTCTTCTTCCACTTTGAGCTTTCTATGGGCGATGGATAAAAAAAGAGCAAAAGCAGCCGCCAAACCTCCCATGCTTAGAGTGGAGATTAAAATTAAATTCATAGAAGGAATTTCCTTTTTGAACACAGATCTGCAAAATCTGCGTTCTAATTAATTTGATTTTAGCTGCCAATGAGTCCAGTGAAGCCCATAAAAGCTAGGGCTAATAGACCGGCAGTGATTAAAGTGATAGATGCTCCTTGGAGGGGCTTAGGAACATCGGCAAAATCTAGCTGTTCCCTGATTCCAGCCATTATAAGCATAACCAGGGTGAATCCTAATCCTGCGCCGAAACCAAAAACTATGCTTTCTATAAAACCGTAATTTCGCAAGGGTATAAAAAGAGCGACAAAGAAAATAGAACAATTAGTAGTAATAAGAGGTAGATAAATTCCCAGGGCCCGATAGAGAACAGGACTGGTCTTTCGAATAAACATCTCTATTAGCTGAACCAATGAAGCAATGACCAAAATAGCAGCAACATACTCTAAAAAGGGAAGGTTGAATTGAACCAGAATAAAGTGATTGACCAGCCAGATGATGATAGCTGTCAGGGTCATAACAAAAGTAGTGGCAAAGCCCATAGCTATAGCTGAGTCTACCTTTCCTGTAACTCCCAGAAAAGGACAAATACCAAGAAAATACCTTAAGACAAAATTATTCACTAAAGCTGCACTTAAAAAAAGTAAAATCAGCTTCATTTTATGGCTGCCTTGATAAAATCCCTGAATAGTGGATGAGAAGCTCCTGGCCGAGATTGAAACTCTGGATGAAACTGAACAGCTACAAACCAGGGATGGTCAGGGATTTCTATGATTTCTACTAAATTTTTTTCTGGAAAGATTCCTGTAGCTTTTAATCCCTTTCCCTCGAGAATCTGGCGATACTCATTATTAAACTCATACCTATGGCGGTGGCGCTCATAAATTATGGACTTTTTATAGGCGCGATAGCTAAAACTTTCTTTTTCCAACCGACAGGGATAACTGCCTAATCGCATTGTACCACCCTTCTTTTTAACTTTTTTTTGTTCAGGGAGAAGATCTATCACTGGCTGAGGGGCTCCAGGGTCGAACTCTGTAGTATTAGCCTTACTCAACCTGGCTACGTTTCGAGCAAACTCAATGGTAGCACATTGCATTCCTAAGCATATTCCCAGAAAAGGTAGTCCATTCTCTCTTGCATATTGAATGGCCTTTATTTTTCCTTCTATTCCTCGCCCTCCGAATCCCCCCGGAACGAGGATACCCTCGACAGAATCTAGATATTTTTTTGGGTTTTCTTCTACTTCTTCTGCTTCTATCCACAAAGATTTAACTTTTACTCGGTTAGCTGCTCCGGCATGGATAAAAGCCTCATGTATACTTTTATAGGTATCTTTCATCTTTACATACTTACCCACTACTCCAATTCTTACCTCTCCTTTGGGATTATTTACTTTTTCTACCCATTTTCGCCATTTATTAAGATTCTCATGAGAAATAGACAAATTCAGCTTTCGTAAGATATTTTTAGTCAATCCCTCTTTTTCAAATTTTAAAGGGATCTCATAAACATTTTCTACCTCTATAGCCTGAATAACATCTTTCTTTTCCACATTGCAAAAAAGAGAGATTTTACTTCTTGCTTCTTCTGTCAAAGGAACCTGTGTCCGACAGAGAATTAAGTCTGGCTGGATTCCTATTTCTCGCAGTTTACCCACACTGTGCTGGGTGGGTTTAGTCTTAAGCTCGGCTGAAGAAGAGACATAGGGAAGAAGAGTAAGATGGATAAATAATGTATTCTCTTTGCCTTCCTTAAGGCGAAACTGCCTTATTGCCTCCAGAAAGGGAAGGGATTCAATATCTCCTACTGTTCCTCCTATCTCGGCAATGACTACCTGGGCTTTATCTTTTCTGGCTACCTTTTTTATCCTCTTCTGGATTTCTTCAGTAATATGAGGAACTACCTGTATAGTTTTTCCCAGGTACTGGCCCTTTCTCTCTTTCTCGATCACTGTACTGTAGATTTGTCCTGTAGTTACATTATTATGCGAGGATAGCTCTATTCCCACAAATCTCTCATAATGACCAAGGTCTAAGTCTGTTTCCGCACCATCCCTGGTCACAAATACCTCCCCGTGCTGGTAAGGACTCATTGTTCCTGGATCTACATTGAGGTAGGGGTCGAATTTTAACATACTTATTTTCAAGCCCCGACTTTTGAGAAGAGTTCCAATAGAGGCTGAGGCTATCCCCTTACCCAGAGAAGAAAGGACTCCGCCGGTTACAAAAATATATTTAGTCATTGCCATCTCGTATTTCGTACTCCCTCACCCTACTCCTCTCCAATTAACCACTCACGATTCACTATAGCTAAACGCTAAACGCTATTTTAATTTCTCTACTTCTTCTAACAGCGCCTTTACTATATCCTTTTCTTCAACCTTTTTGACTACCTTGCCCCTTTTAAAAAGTACTCCTCCCTTTTTTGTGCAGGCTATGCCGATGTCTGCCTGCCTTGCCTCTCCTGGACCATTAACTTCACAACCCATAACTGCTATCATTAGTGAAGTTTTAATCCTCTCGACTCTGGATTGAACCTTCTGGACAATGGATCTTAGATCTACCTGGCATCTTCCACAGGTAGGACAGGAAATGAG
>JAUVZS010000267.1:0-2783 GCA_030602435.1 Clostridia bacterium | reverse complement strand
GTTGGCACTAAATACTTGAAATTCTTGTATTTGCAGCTTTACCTACTTCCAAACAAGCCATCCAGCATTTCCTCGGCAAATCGGTGAATTTCCTTCACGCTCTCCAATCTCTTTAGATATAATTTTGCTGTATTATTCTCTTCTCCATCCATCTCTTCTGCTTTTCTTACCAGATTCTCAGTTGTGTCTAATGTCTCCTGAATCATATCCATTCTTCTTTTTAATGCGGTAACAACTCCGCTTCTTATTAACTTCTCCAAATCAAGTTCTGCCTCATAGAAATCTTTCCTGCTTCCTTTTATCCAGACTTTTCTTACCACTCCCAACTTTTCCAACTCCCGGATATTTACGCTGGTATTTCCTTTACTAATTTTTAATGTCTCTGCCATATCATCGAGGCAAAGAGGTCCATTACTCAAGAAAAGTATAGCATATAGCTGACCTATGACCCTGCTTAACCCCATGGTCGAAGCAAGATAGCCGATACCTTCAACAAAGTTGTCACGAGCTTTAGCCAGATTCTTATTCATTAGACCTCTCGCCTGTTTGTTTAGAACATTCTGAATGTAATAATTATATTATAATATTTTTATTTTTTGTCAAGGGGGTGAAAAGCTTGCCCCCTCCCAGTTTTTGGTTCAGAAATTGGAATTGGAGAGATAATAACCTGCCTTACCGGGTAAGATTAGGATCTTGAGGCGTAGACTGAGACTGAAGATGACAAGAGATCTTCAGAATATGGCTCAGAAGATCTGAATTATCCCGGTTTTAACACAATGCTTGCCGTTTTTTCCTGATAAGTATACAATCGCCACTGGAATCTAACAAAAGAAAAAGAAAGCTTTCTAGCCAATAGACCTTAAGAGTTCATCCTAATAGAGGAGAAACAAATATTTGATTTCGTCTTAGTTTCCTTAAACAATCTACTAAGACTTTAATTAGGTTTAAGCGGTTAAGAAGAAAGGTATCGGTTATGGCCATTAGTGCCAGGGATAAAACACTTAAAGTTCGCTTGGTGCCATGCCTTGCCCTGTGACGGACAATTTCTAGTTTCTTGCGCAGTTCCTCCCCCAACTCAGAGACTCCCAGAACTAGAAGCAGAATATAGAGCAAAACTATACCAGCCAGGAGACGATTGAGCCTTTTGGCTTTTCTTACCTTGAGTGATATTCCTCTTACTCCCAGCAAGGATTTAAAGTCTCGAAAACTAGTTTCAATATTCATTCTGGCTCGATACCACTCTATCACTAATTCTGTAGGAAGTAGCTTCTCTGAGAAAGCCGGAACTAGAAGAAACCAGGGCTCTTTAAATCCTTTCTCTCGATAGACAATAATATCCACCTTCTCCTTACTCTTTCCTTGATAAAGAGCCCCTGAATAACGCTTAGCTTTTCCCTGGCGATGTTTCAATCTTCCCAGGCTCTTTCGATATATCTTTTCTTTTTCTCGGTATTCAACCGTCACATCTCTGCGGCCTCGAATAATATAAAGGTAATTATTCAGTCGGCAAAATTTTAAAAGAGAGGCTCGTCCATAACCTCTATCCATTATCCATACTGGCCTTAGATCCCTTGGTAGAGAGGAGGCTAATTTCACCAGAAATCCCTCTTCTAAGTAGTTCTGGCTCTTTTTAATGTGACCATATTCAAAAGTAGCCATAGCTATTGGAATTGCCCTTGCCTTTATGGGGTAGCTACCGACAAGAATCTGGACATCTCCGATGGCTGTTTGGTCTATAGCTAAAGGTAAAAGGCCTCCTTCTTCTTTGCCTTTAGCTAAATGGGTTAGACCAGGACTTAAATCCTCCATCTTGAAGTGGGAGTTATCTAAGAAACGATGCAATCTCTTATAGCGGCTCTTTAGGGTGCCCTGGCTAGGAAAAGTTCTGGCAATCCCGCTCAAGGAGATTTTCCCGTACCACCCTCTAGGCGTTCTTAAAAGCATGACGAGAGCAAACACCAGATGGATAAGATTCTTAACTGTTGGACGAGAAAGGCGGGTAAAATCCTTATTCAGAACCTCTTCAAATTCTATCTGCCATTTTTGATAATCTTGCATTGAGTCTACCTTCCTTTCTTCACCTTTTTCTCACTTTTCAAAAGAGTGAGGTTTAGCTGACTGTGTTCTTGCAGTAGAGCCTTGAACTTTTTATAGTTACGAGAATATATGAGAGCCTCTGCCTGACGCCTCTTGTCAACATAGACAGTTTTACTTTTTCCCTTCTCGGCATAGACTACACATAAGTAGAGATGAGGTTCACCCCTGGTGCATTTACAGATAGGTTTACCACACCTCATCTCTCTAAAGATTACCGACCCCTTAATCATTGGTCCTAACCTACGCATCTCGGAACGCAGTCTCCTTGATTTAGCACGCAATCTTTCCCTTTCACTCATTCTCTTCCTCCTCTCTCACAATATTATACATGTAAGAAAAGAAAAGTCAAATAAAAAAGGGAAAGATTATTGCTTCGGAAAGCTTCTTAAAGGTGGGTCTATAGAGGAATTCTAAAAACTGGGAGAGGGCAAGGGTGAAAAGACATTAGCTTTTAGACCTCCATCTCCGTATATCATCAGATATTAGAAGTATCGTTTGATATAGTATTAGAGGAAAGAAATGTAGAGTAATACGGTTAAAACCTGTTTCTAAGAACCAATTCAACCTCCCATCTAAACCAGAGGCATAATAGATAAAAAACAGGATGAAAATATCTAATCCTATCAGGGTCAGGAGATAGGAATATTTTCGAATTCTCGTACAATACAATATAAGGACAAAAAAGA
>JAUVZS010000265.1:0-2793 GCA_030602435.1 Clostridia bacterium | reverse complement strand
GCATCTAGAATCGAGCATCGAGAATCGAGCATCCAGCATCTAGAATCGAGAATCTAGAATCGAGCATCTAGAACCATTCATCATTCACGAAATACGAAGTACGATGTACGATATACGGATTTTTGATTATTTGACAGAGAGAAGAATGTGTGATAGGTTTAATGAGCACCGTGTGTGATAGGGGTTTAATAAAAACCGAAAAATGAGATGGAAGAATAAGCAGGCTTAATCCTGCTTATTCCTTTTTTAGCCGTATACTTAAAAGGAATGGCTTATATTTATGGAGTAATATTTCTTGTCTTTACCGTAACTTGCTTTTTCACCCCAGCTAAATCAGCTATTATCCCTAATTTAGTGAAAAAGGGAAATCTTGTCGCTGCTAAATTTCCTATAGAGAATATTTTTTATTTTACCGGAGTGGGGTTATTAGTCTACGCTGGCGGATTTTTACTATTAAGGTTCTCTAAAGGATGGCTGTGAGGTGTGGATTTATTTTTTATACAAAGTGGGGATCTTTCTTTCTTGCCATCTTCCTTCATTTCTAGCCTATTGGATAGCTAAAAGATTGGCTGATCTTTATTTTCTAGTCTCTACCGGTAGGCCCAGATTGTATAAAAAAGCAATTTTTCATAATTTGTCCTTAATTCTGGATAAAGATAAGAAAAATCCTGGGATGAGGGAAACTGCCCGGAACTCTTATTATAATTTTAGTAGATACTTGCGAGAGTTTTTTTGGTTACCTGGACTAGATAGAAAAAAATTTCTTAGCTTAGTTACTCCGGTAGGGGTAGAGAATCTTGACTATGCCCTCTCGAAAGGAAAGGGAGTTATACTTTTATCAATCCATTTTGGCAATTGGGAGTGGGGAGGAATCGGCGTGGCTCTGTCTGGATATAAAGTCAATTTTCTGGTGCGAAAACACCAAAATAGGTGGATAAGTGAACTCTACTACAGGATACGGGAAAAAATGGGGGTTAGAGTCCTCTTTTTAGAAGAGCTAAGGAAGGCAATAAAGACTCTAAAAAGAAATGAGATTTTGGCTGTGCTGGCCGATGAAAATGTAGGAGAGGGAGTAGAAGTAGACTTTTTTAAGTACAAAGTTGGCATTCCCTCTGGGCCCTTTAAGCTAGCTTGGCGGACAGGAGCAATGATTGCTCCTGCTTTTATTGTTAGAGATAAAAAGGATAACAGGCAAAGAGGAGTTATAGAAAGACCTTTTGAGGTGAAGAAGACCTACGACGAAGAGGAGAGCATAAGAGAAGCTGCTAATAGATTTATTCAGATCGTACAGGACTACCTTTATTACTATCCAGACCATTGGCTTTTAGGAGAACCTAAAATAGTGAATAGTGAATAGTTCTCGATTCTCGATGCTCGCAAAAGTTGTCGCTCGTCGCTCGTATCTCGTGATTCGTCATTGCGAGCATAAGCGAAGCAATCTCATTGGGATTGCTTTGTCGCGAACTAAAGTTCGTTCCTCGCAATGACAGCAACGATGAACTAACGATTAATTTTAGAGAGTAAAAAATGGAGAAATCTCACCAGCGTCTAAGAATTCTTGTTTTGTATATGGCAGCTGCTACTGGCCATAGGCAAGCAGCAGAAGCTATTAGACAAACTTTGAAGGAGCTTTATCCAGAAGTAGAAGTACGAAGAGAGAGCTTATCTCGATACGGAAATCCCTTTTTGAGGTGCCTGCTGGAGAGTTTCTATAATGCTATAATAAGACTTACTCCCTGGTTTTGGAATCTTATTTGGGACAGCAAAGAAGTATATTGGTTAACTTATGGCTTAAGGAATCTTTTATACCAGTTGAATTACTCGCGGCTTTACAAAAAAGTAATTTTCCCCTTTAATCCTCAAGCAGTGATATGTACTCATAATATAGCCTGCGCTCTTTGTTCTGTTATAAAAAAAGCAAAAGCTGTAAATTATTTACTAGCTGCTGTACCTACCGATTTTTGTCTTCATTCCTATTGGTTCTATGATAATGTAGATGCATATTTTCTGTCCCATGAGGGATTGAAGAAAAAACTGAGAGAGAAGGGAGTTGATCCCAAAAAAATTAAGATTACAGGAATCCCTATTTCTCTTAATTTTTCTAAGTCTCATAATAGTAAAAAGTTGAAGAAAAAATGGGGATTAAAAGAAGATCTCTTTACCGTTCTTTTGATGGGAGGAGGACAGGGGATGGGTTCTTTGAAAAAAAATGTCCTTGCCCTGGATAAATCACACCTTCCTATTCAGGTTTTAGTAGTAACGGGAGCAAATCGACGCCTGAAAAAAAAGATTCAGAGGATCCAATCAAAGGTGATTTTTCCTTTAAAGGTTTTAGGGTATACGAGGCAGATCGATGAGTTGATGGAGGTCTCTGATTTACTGATTAGTAAACCGGGAGGGCTTACCACGACGGAGGCTCTGGCCAAAGAAATTCCTTTGGGGATTTTTGATTCTCTAGCAGGGCAGGAAAGAAGGAACAAGGAACTTCTTCTGAAAAAGGAAATAGCTTTCGAACTAAAAAGTGAAGAGGCGATGATTTGTCTAATTAAGAATTTTGTGGAGGGTGATTTTGATTGGGAAAACTGGAGGAGCCGTGTGAGGGATCTAGCTCGTCCTAAGGCAGCGCAAGAAATTGCTCAAACGATAATAGAGTTAATAAAAAATCGTACATAGTATATGGTATAACTAGAGCGGATAGCGGGTAGTGAAGGAAAAAAGCTTTAAGGAAAACACTCTCTCTTGCTAGTGATATATGTCACTATAGGTGTAGTTCATAATTCATCGGCAAAAATC
>JAUVZS010000221.1:0-3374 GCA_030602435.1 Clostridia bacterium | reverse complement strand
TTACAATGCAATACCGTGATTTTGGAAATACCGGTGTTAAAGTTTCTACTCTCGGATTTGGCGCAATGCGCCTACCTGAAGAAGAAATAAAGGGAAAGTATCAAGTTAGGCAAGAAGAATCTATTAAGATGATCCAAGGGGCCTTTGAGCTGGGAGTAAATTATATCGATACAGCTTACGAGTATTGCCACAGTCAGAGTGAATTGGTCCTGGGAAGGGCTCTGAAAGGCTGGAGAGATAAGGTCTATCTATCCACGAAAATGCCTACCTGGATGGTCAAAAAAACGGGTGATTATCGCCGTTTTCTCTGTGAGCAGCTTAAAAAGATTAATGTAGAATATATCGATTTTTACCACTTTCATGGACTGGATGAAGATAGATTCAAGAACACGGTGCTGAAATACGATCTTCTCCGGGAAGCTCGAAAAGCAAAAGACGAGGGGCTTATTAAACATATATCCTTCTCCTTCCACGATAAACCGGAAGTCATGAAAAGACTTATCGATATAGGCATCTTTGAGTCGGTTCTCTGTCAATACAATCTTCTTGATAGAAGCAATGAGGAGGCTATGGCTTATGCGCAAAGAAAAGGGCTGGGGGTGGCAGTTATGGGACCTGTGGGAGGCGGACGTCTTGCTGTTTCAGGCATCCTCAAGGAAATACTCCCCTGTAATGTTAAAACCACTCCGGAACTAGCCTTAAGATTTGTTCTTGCCAATCGGAATGTATCCGTCGCTCTCTCAGGTATGGAGAATATGGAAATGGTGGAGGAAAATGCGAGGGTGGCCAGCTTGTCTGAAGCCTTAACCAATGAAGAACTTCAGCTAATTAAAAACTTCATAGAAGAAAGAAAGAAGAAGGAAGAAATACCTTGTACTAGTTGTGGATATTGTCAGCCGTGTCCCAATAATGTAGCTATTCCGGAAATCTTCCAGTTAATGAACTACTACAGGGTATACGGGCTAAAAGAATATGCTCGTAAGCAGTATCAGAACATCGGGGTGGGCACTCTCTGGTCAGGTGATAAAGATGAAAGAGAACAAGCAGATGCCTGCACAGAATGCGGCCGATGTGAAGAACAGTGCCCGCAGAAGATAAAGATTATAGAGAAACTGAAAGAGATTCACGCGGTTCTGAGATAAATATCGAAGGATGCAATATTAACCCGGAAAAAACTTCTTATTTCGCTTGATGTCTTTTTTTTACCTTGTTGCATCTGTCCTCCTCTGTCTAAAAGTGAGATATTGACTATCTTCCTCTACTAAACTAAAATCCCCATTTCACCTACATTCCTATTCACAAATTGATGGCATATTGTTATTCTCTTCTCTTAATGTTGGCAAAAAGAGGATCAAATTACCTTACATAATGCTTCTTTTGTAAAGTAAGGCTGAAACGCCTGTATCTCTCTTTAGGATAGGGTATAGAATTATTCTTTTATTTTATTTTTTGACTTTTTTTCTTCTATGTTAAAATAGAGGTAATATGTAAGGTAAAAAGAGGTAAAAATGAAGGCTGTTGATCCCATAAAAGATGTCCAAAAAATAAGGGAAATTAAGCAAAAATTACGAGCTAGTAATTCAAGGGATTATCTCTTGTTTACAATGGGAATTAACTTAGCCTTGAGAGCGGGAAGTTTGTATCTGAAAAATGGACGGGTTTTGTACGGAGAGAAAATAAACATTTTACACCCAAATAAGAGGAGCGTTGACAAGAAACCAAGATTAAAACATAATAAACCATAAGGGATTTATTAAAGGGAGAGTAAATGGGAGAGATTAAGTTTGGAACTGATGGCTGGAGGGCAGTGATTGCTGAGGACTTCACTTTTGCCAATGTGGCTAAGGTTGCCCAGGCTGTAGCTGATTATTACGGGACTCAGCCTGATAAGGAAAAAGGGTTGGTAGTAGGATATGATGCTCGCTTCTTATCTGGAGAATTTGCTCAAGAAGTAACCCAGGTTTTTGCAGGGAATGGTCTTTCTGTAATACTTTCCCCACAGGACCTTCCCACTCAGTGTGTATCTTTCGCTATAAAAGATAGGGGTCTAGCGGGAGGGGTGGTAATTACTGCTTCTCATAATCCACCTAAATTCAACGGAATAAAAATCAGATCATCTTTTGGAGGTTCAGCTCCTCCAGAAACGACGGAAAAAATCGAGACTTTTTTAGGTAAAAGTGAGGTGAGGAAACTCTCCTTAAAAGAGGCTGAAAAAAAAGGACTGATAAAAAGAGAGGATTTAATCGAAGATTATCTGGAGAAAGTCGAATCTTTCCTTGATAAGAATATAATAAGAAAGGCTCATCTTAAAATAGTTCATGATCCTATGTTTGGGGTTGGGGATGGTCTTGTGGAAAAGCTTCTTGCCAGGTCAAGATGCGAGGTTATCACTATTCACCATAAATACAATCCCAGCTTTGGAGGTTTAAATCCTGAGCCTATTGAGGAGAACTTAGAGGATTTGAAAAGAAAGGTAAAAGAGACGGGAGCTGATTTAGGGATAGCTACCGATGGAGATGCGGATAGAGTAGGGCTGGTGGATGATAAAGGTAGGTATATTACCCCCCATCAGGTTTTCTCTCTTCTTCTTTTGTATCTAGTTGAAGAAAGGAAGATGAGAGGAGGAATAGCGAAAACAGTTTCCTTAGGGTATCAGCCAGAAAAAATAGCTAAGGAGTTTGATTTATCTTTAGATGAGGTGCCGGTAGGCTTTAAATATGTCTCTGATAAGATGCTGGAGAAGGACATTCTCTTTGGAGGAGAGGAAAGTGGAGGGTATGGCTTTCGAGGCTATCTTATGGAAAGGGACGGCATTCTTTCTTCTCTTCTTTTTGTGGAGATGCTCACTAAAATGGGTAAATCCCTTTCTAGGATTCTGGAGAATATGGAAACTAGGTTTGGCGCTTCTTTTTTTAAGCGGGTAGATTTTGAGGAGAGAGGAGTAAATAAAGCAGAAATGGTAAAGAAACTCTCTTCTTTTCCCCCTTCTTCATTGGGGGAAGTTTCCATCAAAGAAGTGAAAACTATCGATGGGATTAAATTTGTCATGGAAGATGGAAGCTGGCTTCTTATCAGACCTTCGGGAACCGAACCTAAGGTAAGGGTCTATGCAGAGGCATCCAATGAGTCCCAGTTAAATAAGATTATAGAGGAAGGAATACGGCTGGCAAAAACTAGCCTATAGCGTTTAGCGTATAGTAAAGGATAAGGGGTGAGAAAGAAGCGGTAGCGGTCGGATTTATCCGACAATTGTGCCACATCCTGAGTTGATATGCTCGGGTAAATAGCGCAAGCTATTCAGCCAAAATAGCTTTGGTTATTTAGCCATTGTTTGATAAATCAAACCGCTACGATGTGGGATGAATCGTATCGTT
>JAUVZS010000208.1:0-3524 GCA_030602435.1 Clostridia bacterium | reverse complement strand
GATTTCTTTAATGCCCAGAGCTTGTTCATTGTTTATAGTCCCACCAGGGCCAGGACGAACCCTATACAGGATAAGGGAAACATCCTTAGCCAGAAAAACTTTAGTGCCTGATCTATCCGCAAACGAGGGTTAGTATTCTTTACCAGTATTATGAGAATGAGGATAACCAGATATTTAACAATTGACCAGCCGCTAGCCCATCCGTTAAACTGCATCCCCCCTAAAAAGATAGTGATAAGAAAAACCGGCATAGCAAACAACATCATGGCCCGAGTTAATTTAAATAAGGCCAGGAGAGGACCCGAATACTCTATATAAGGACCGGCCATAATCTCCTGCTCAGCTTCCGGTATATCAAAGGGAACAAAGGTAAGCTTTGCCTGCATACATAAAAAGGCCACTACTAAGGCAATTACCGAAGAAAGATGATGAGTAAACATCATGCCATGGTTTAGCTGATAAGTGATGATGGAACCGACCTTGAGGCTACCAATCTTAACCAAGGGAGTAAAGATAGCCATAATAAAGGGAAGTTCATCAGCCAAAATTAATTTCATCTCCCTCGATGCTCCTATAGCTCCCAGAGGATTGGCAGAGGAAGAACCACCTATGATGATGGCTAGAGCAGGTAAAATGGAAAGGTAGATAAGTACGATAACATCTCCCATAAAGGACCTGTTGGGATTGAGATTCATTTGCCAGAGAATGAGGGATACCAGAGTTACTCCAATTAACCCCATTAAGGGAGCAAACAAAAAGCCTATCCGCCCAGCCCCCCGGGGTACAATAGTTTCCTTACCCAGAAGTTTAAAAAAGTCAACGAAATTCTGATACCACGGAGGTCCAACCCTCCACTGAATACGAGCCGTGATTTTTCTATCCACCCAGCTTACCAACAGCCCCACCACGGCAGTAAAAAGAAAACCAGGAAAAACGATAAAGTAAAAAATGTTAGCCGCCATTGCTCATACCTTTTTCCAGGGGGTAACCTGCACCACCACATTGTTCAAAAGATGCCTGTTTTCTTTAGGATCAGCCTCAAAATCCCCGTATTTTATAGCTTCTCTCGGACAGGTTTTGCTGCAAAGGGGCATCTCTTTTTCCTCCAATCTTCCCTCGCAGAGATCACAATTAAAGGTAAGAAAGGGGATCATTTCAAAATAAATGGTTCCAAAAGGACAGGCCAGAGCACAGGATTTGCATCCTACACAGAGAAAATTATTTCTTTTTATAATATCATTTTCTGGCCTCTCCAGGGCCTCATATCGACAGGCATTAAGGCAAGGAGCATCCTCACACTTTCGGCAAATGAGCTGGAAATGTAACCACTCCCTGAGGTAGATTATTCCATTGTTTTGTGGATGATAAGGGTAACTACATCTACACTTTACCGTACATTCCTCACAATCTGCACATTTATCCAGATCAATAAATAGTCGCTTGGCCATTTTAATTTAGTCCCAGATAGTAGGAATATCCTTTATTTTATCGTAGGTAAGCACCGGTCCATCTCTACAGACAAGATATTTTCCCATCTGACAATGTCCACATTACCTATCCCGCAGGACATATTCTTTTCCATGCTCAGGAAAATATTGGGTGGACGGTAGCCTAAATCAAGCAGCTTAAAGGTAGTGAACTTCATCATTATAGGAGGTCCACAGACTATAACCCGACTTTTTTGTATGTCTTCGATCTCTTCCTCCAGGTTGTCCAGGGTGGTGGTGACCAATCCAACTTTTCCTTTCCATTCTCCATCAGCCTTATCCACGGTGATGCGAAAATGTATCTTTTCCGGATGTAGATCTTGCCAGTTCTTTAAGACAGCCCCTTTATAGACGATATCCTCCGGAGTTTTGGCTCCGTAGCAGAAAAGAACCTTCTTGTATCTTTCGATATTTTTGGCAAGAGCAAGAAAGAGTGATCTTAAAGGAGCAAGACCTACTCCTCCTCCCACGATTAAGGTTTCCTTCTCCTCAAAGTCAGAAAGAGGATATTCCTTTCCATAAGGTCCCCGTATTCCTATGGTATCTTCTTCTTTTAAGCTATGGAGGACCGAAGTTACGCTACCTACCTTCATCACAGTAACTTCAATCTTTTCTTTTTCATAAGGGGAGCTTGAAGGAGTGAAGGGAGCTTCTCCCAATCCGGGCACGGTAAGCTGGACGAATTGTCCTGCCTTAAATTCCAGGGAATCTTCGGGCTTAAGAACAAATGTCTTGATGTTAGGAGTTTCAGGAATTATCTTTAAAATTTTTGCTTTTGTCGGTTGATAAGGACTTTCCATCTCCTCATCCCGTGGTTAGACTTTCACTCTTAAATCTCTTACCACTTCTCTCATATCTATCTTACCTATACAGACGCTGATACATCTCCCGCAGCCGGTACAGGCATCCAGTCCCAGGTTTTCCGGAAAGAAGCCAAATTTACAAAGGAGGCGATTGGCAAACCTTTGGGAAAGTTTTATCCTGGGATTGGCCCCGGCGGCAACCCGAGCAAAACCTGTATATAAACAGGCATCCCAGAGGGAGGTTCTGCTAAACCCCTTTTTCCCTTTCTCGTCAAAGAGAAGAAAACAACGACAGGTAGGACAAATATGATTACATCCGCCGCAGTCCACACATTTCTCAACAGCTTCTTCCCAAACCGGAGAATTAAAGCTATCCTTTATGACTTCTCGAAAACTTCTCTCAGAATCAAAATCTTTGTTAATTTCTTTTACCTCATTGAGCACATCCTGGCGTCTCTTTTCTCTTTGGCTCAATTGCTCTTCGCCTGCCTCTTCCATTAATTCCTTATTTTCCTCAACTATTTTTTTACCTTTTTCCGAGCCTACTTCCAGAACAAAGCCTCCCTCTACCAGCGAAAGATTTAAGTCAAACCCCTCTTTGGGATAAGGAGTTAGATCTAGTAAACTACAGAAACACGTATCTTGGGCCCTAGTACAATCACTGGAAATCAGGATTATATTGCCTCTTTCCTCAATATAAAAGGGGTCCTTAAAATCTCCATTGGCGTAAACGCTGTCCAGGATTCTCAAGGATTCCAGATCGCATGTCTTTGCTCCCAGGATAATTTTCTCCTCGCTAGAGGAGGCCAAATTTGAAGCAAAATACTCACCCACCTTTCTTCGGGGAGGAATGAGAAAAGATTTAAGAGGCTGAATGGGGCGAATTTCCCCTAGAGTAATATTCTCTAATGAGTCAGGCTTGATTCTTTCATAGAAGAGGAAATCGTCTTTCTTTCTGGGAGCGTAAAAGGGAAATTTCTGGCTAATCTCTCTCAAAAGAGCCTCAAAGTTGGTTTTACTAATAAAGTAAGTTTCCATCTTTCCTCTTACTAAACTTGTGAAATTTATCACAAGCTAAGTTTATAAAATTTTTTTTCCTTGTCAAGGGCAAAAGGGAAATTTCTCCTCGGGCTCTTTTTTTATCAACCAAAGGGGGAATTCCTCCCCAGACCTTTCTTTTTATCAAAAGACACCCGTACTAACCAGATAGGCACTCATTCTTGACTATCCCAAA
>JAUVZS010000127.1:0-4803 GCA_030602435.1 Clostridia bacterium | reverse complement strand
AGTCGCTAGTATTTAGTCGTTAGTATCTAGTAAATTAGTTGATCAGAGATTAGAGATTAGTTTCTTTGTGCGATGAATCCGACCGCTACTAAACGCTACCCGCTATACGCTGTTTTTAGCGAATTCCTTTTCCAAAGCGAGCTTTTCTTTGTATACCAATCTCTGCCTGAACTCCTCCTGTTTACCCTCATTCCAGTTTCTCACCGGTCTAAAGTAACCCACCACGCGGCTGTAAATCTCAGCGTTCTCCCCACACTTAGGACAGCGAGGATGCTCTCCTGGTAAATAACCATGATCAGGACAAATAGAATAAGTTGGTGTTATGGTAATATAAGGAAGTCTTGTATTGTAGGCTATTTTTTTAAGCAATCTTTTAACAGTCTCTCCAGAAGACATTCTTTCCCCTAAAAATAGATGAAATACAGTTCCGCCAGTATATAAAGTTTGCAGCCCTTCCTGATGTTCTAAGGCCTCTATGGCATCCTCCGTCTTATCTACGGGCAGGAGAGTAGAATTTGTATAATAAGGAGCTCTTTTCCCAGCAGTGATAATATCAGGATACTTCATTTTATCCATTTTTGCCAAACGAAAGGAGGTCCCCTCTGCAGGTACAGCCTCCAGGTTATAAATGTGAGAAGTCTCTTCCTGAAAGTCGGAAAGTCTTGCTCTCATGAATTCCAAAACCTCTACAGCAAAGTTTTTGCCTTCTTTGGAAGCTATATCTTTCTTTAGCAAATTTAAACAAGCTTCATTCATACCAATAGGACCAATGGTGGAGAAATGATTCTTTAAGGTTCCTAAATATCTTTTGCTGTAAGGCAAAAGACCTCCCTCCATATTCTTGTTCACTATTTCTCTTTTGATCTCAAGAGAGGTCTTAGCCAGACCCATTAAGTATTCTAATTTATCAAAAAACTCATTTTTATCTTTGGATAGATAAGCTATTCTCGGCATATTAATGGTAACCACACCTATGCTTCCTGTAGAATCGCCCGAACCAAAGAGTCCGCCGGTAACATTCCTATCTAACTGCCTTAGATCCAGACGAAGTCGGCAGCACATACTCCTCACATCGCTGGGATTTAGGCTGCTGTTAATAAAATTAGAAAAATAGGGAAGGCCATATTTTGCCGTCATCTCAAAAAGCAGTTTCGCATTTTCATTTTCCCAATCAAAATCTCGAGTCAAATTATAAGTAGGAATAGGAAAAGTAAAGGGCCTTCCACGCATATCCCCTTCTATCAAAACTTCGATAAAGGCTTTGTTAATTAGGTCCATCTCTTTTTGATAATCACCATAGGTTTCTTTTAGTAATTCTCCCCCAAGAATAACCGGCTGCTTTTTAAGGTCATCGGGTACAATCCAATCAAAAGTCAGATTAGTAAAGGGAGATTGACCACCCCAACGGGAAGTTATGTTTAAATTAAAGACAAATTTTTGCACCGCTTGCTTAACCTGATTATAATTTAAGGCATCTTTTCTGACCAAAGGAGCTAAATAGGTATCTATAGAATTAAATGCCTGGGCACCGGCCCACTCATTTTGCAAGGTACCAATGAAATTAGCCATTTGAAGAAGTGCTGTATCTAAATGCCTGGCTGGCTTAGATTCTACGATTCCCGGAACACCGTTAAACCCTTCAAAAAGCAGCTTACTTATACTCCAGCCAGCACAATATCCTGTAATGCCGAAATATAAATCATGCAGGTGAATATCACCATTGCGGTGGGCATCGGCTATTTCCATAGGATAAATTCTATCCAAGCTATAATCAGTAATCACAGAACCAGCTACATGGAGCATAAGACCAGACATAGAGTATCCTATATTGCTGTTCTCCCTTACTCTCCAATCTATCTGAGAGAGGTAACCACTAACTATCTTTTCTACCTCCAGAAAAGTAGTCTGTATTTTCCTTAAGTTTTCATGCTGTTTTCGGTAAAGGATATAGGCTTTGGCCGTCCTTGCGTGTCCTTCTTCAATTAAGGTTTTTTCTACTACATCCTGAACATCCTCTACACCGGGAATCTCCTGAGGAAATTTTTTTTCCAGCAAAGCCACCACTCGAGTTGACAATCTTTCTGCCAGCTTTCTATTTCTTCCCCCTACTGCCTGGGCAGCAGCCCAAATAGCTTTGGTGATTTTTTCCTTATCAAAATCAACTACCCTGCCGTCTCTTTTACGAATTTTACCGATCTTAGTCATAGGTGCCATCCAACTTTCCTCCCCTCTATTTTACTTATCAAAGTAATGAATATTTTAGCCTGAAACATCTAATTTCCTCTTTTATTCCCACTCAATAGTGCTGGGGGGCTTGGAACTAATATCATATACCACCCTGTTTACCCCCTTTACCTCATGAATAATTCTATTAGAGATTTTCTCCAAAATATGGTAAGGAATCTTAGCCCAATCAGCGGTCATTGCGTCCATGCTGGTAACAATGCGCAGAGCAATGGTATATTCATAAGTGCGCTCATCATCCATCACTCCTACACTTTTTATAGGAAGCAAGACAGCAAAAGACTGCCAGATTTCTGAAAACCTCTCATACTTTCTCATCTCTTCCATAACCCTTAAATCTGCCTGCCTAAGAATTCTCAGCCGTTCCCTGGTAACCTCTCCTATAATTCTTACCGCCAGACCCGGCCCAGGAAAGGGTTGCCTACTCACTATCGCTTCCGGCAGACCTAATTCTCTCCCCAGAATCCTCACCTCATCTTTAAATAAATCTCTTAAGGGTTCAAGAAGATTAAAATGCATATCTTCAGGCAGCCCACCTACATTATGATGGCTTTTAATGGTAGCAGAAGAACCTCCTTTAACAGAAAGACTTTCAATCACATCCGGACAAAGAGTACCCTGAGCAAGAAAATCCACCTGGCCAAATTCTTTTGCTTCCTCTGTAAAAACTCGGATAAATTCTTCTCCAATAATCTTTCTTTTCTTTTCTGGATCAGTTACCCCGGCTAATCTATTTAAAAACCTATCCTCTGCCTGAACATAACGAAGATTCAAATGGAAATGTTCGGCAAAGGTTCTCATTACCTCGTCTGCCTCCCCTTCACGGAGTAGCCCATGGTTAACAAATACACATCCTAGTCTTTGGCCAATAGCCTTATTTACCAGGGCAGCCGTCACTGATGAATCCACTCCTCCACTTAAAGCACAAACCACCTTGCCTTTACCTACTTTTTTTCTTATCTTCTCCAGTGAATAGTCAATAAAGGAGCTCATCGTCCACTGCCCAGAACATCCACATATCCTAACAAGGAAATTTCTCATTATCTCTTTTCCTCGGGGAGTATGGGCAACCTCAGGATGAAATTGAACCCCATATAATTTTTGCTTCTTATTCCTCATGCTGGCTGTGGGACAATTCTGGGTATGAGCAATGGCCTCAAACCCGGGGGGAACCTTTGCTACCTCATCTCCGTGGCTCATCCAAACATCCAAAGAAGATTCCAGTCCATAAAAAAGGTCCTCATCATTATCTACAAATAACTTACTTTTCCCATATTCTCTTTCTGAAGTGGGAGTAACCCTACCTCCCATAAAATGCCCTAATAACTGCATTCCATAGCAGATTCCTAACATGGGAATTCCTAAATTAAAGATATCTCTGTGAGGCAGGGGAGCTCCCTTCTTAGCCAGGCTAGCTGGGCCACCAGATAGAATAATGCCTTTAGGATTCAGATTAAGCAATTCAGAAGGAGTAATGTCAAAAGGAAGGAATCTACAATAAACCTGACTCTCTCTAACTCGACGGGCAATCAGCTGATTATACTGCGAGCCAAAATCCAGAATGGCTATCAATTCCTGGGAAGGTTTTTTAGACATTACTATTCCTTTTATTTACAAGGCTTAAGAGATATTCCTTTTCATATTATTCTACCATATTTACAGAATTTGGGCAAGAAAAATTAAGAAGGGAAAAGAGAACTTTCTTTAGCTTGTTTTTAAACTGCATTTACCGATTGCTCTTGTTTTAATTAAGATTTTGGGATATAATAATTATAATAGGACTCGGGTTTGGGATAGAAAAATGTTTAAAAAGAAAAGAGTTAATTATGAAGGTGAAAAATATGTCTAAAAAACGAAAATCTTGGCGAGAAAAATTGGCAGATAATAAAGGTCTACCGAAAGTGGAGAAAATTACTCCAAAAATGGCTGGTAGATGGGGAACAAAGATAGGAGACACTGTAGTTATCCCAGCACCTATAGAAGTAGACGAGATTATGAAAAATGTACCTCAAGGAAAATTAATTACTATAAACCAAATTCGTGAGATAGTTGCTAAAAAGCATAAAGCAACGATAGGCTGCCCGATCACTTGTGGAATCTTTGCAAGGATCGCAGCAGGTGCGGCAGATGAGAATGCAAAAGAAGGAAAGCAAAATATTACTCCTTATTGGCGAACATTAAAAGCAGGTGGAGTAATAAATGAGAAATATCCTGGTGGAGTAGAGAGTCAAAAGAAGCTTTTGGAAAAAGAAGGGTATAAAGTAATCCAGAGAGGCAAAAAATATGTGGTTGTCGATTTTGAAAAATATCTGGTAAAACTATGATTGTGAGGAGGTAACTATGAGAAGAATTTTGATGATAGAAGATCGAGGAGTTTTTACTGCAAGGCAACAGCTTTACTTGATTTAACATGCTTAAGAAGTTCGTTAGACAAGGCAACCCAGAAAATCAAAACAGACAATATCAAACAAAATGATGTTAAAAATAAGGCCAAAATCCTAAAAGCAATCCTTACTGAAATTGCTCTTAAAGAAAGAGTAGAAATAATTAAAAAGAGGT
>JAUVZS010000004.1:0-14999 GCA_030602435.1 Clostridia bacterium | reverse complement strand
GGATCTTAGATCTACATGGCATCTTCCACAGGTAGGACAGGAAATGAGGATAGCTTTATCTTTATATAAATCGAGTGATTCTAGAATTCCATAGCCTGCTTTTACTTCCTCTACGGGATCGCCAGTTAAAGAAACTCTAATAGTATCTCCAATTCCTTGAGCAAGAAGCGTTCCTATGCCTATAGATGATTTGATAATGCCCTGGGGGGAAGGACCAGCAGCCGTTACCCCCAGATGAAGAGGATAGGGAATCTTATCTGAAATGAGTTCATAGGAGAGGATAGTGGTGAGAACATCGGCAGCTTTGAGGGAGACAACGATATCTAGAAAATTTTCCTTCTCTAATAGTCTTACTGTACGCAGGGTACTTTTTACCATAGCCTCAGCTATTATTCGCTGATGTTCTTTCCCTCTAGTCCGAGATATCTTTTTCCAGAGTGGATTATCCTCCAGGAGATCTTTTTCTAAAGAGCCAGAGTTTACACCGATACGAAGAGGGATTCTTTTTTCCTTAGCTCTTTTAGCTATTTCTATTATTTTCTTTTTTTCCATATTTCCTGGGTTGATTCTTACTTTGTCCACTCCCTCTTCTATAGCTTCCAGAGCCAATCGGTGATTAAAATGGATATCGGCCACCAAAGGTACATCTACTTCCTTTTTAATTTGAGATAAGGCTTTGACTGCTCTCATAGTCGGTAAAGCCATTCTTACTATCTTAGCTCCAGCTCTGGTAAGTTTTCTGATTTGCTCAATTGTGGCGAGGATATCTTCTGTATGCGTCTTGGTCATTCCTTGTACTACCACCGGAGCGCCAGCGCCAATTTTTACTTTTCCGACTCTTACCTCTTGACTTTTCCTTCTTTTCACTCTCTTTCCTTATTTGGACGCAGATTCACGCAGATTTTTAATAGTAATCTACATTACTATAGATGTAGGTTTTAATCCTGATTTGGTACTATAACTTCTATACGCTCTACGCTAAAAAATAGACCAAGCTTTAATCCGCTGGGAAAACTTGCTTGGCCTAGATAGACACTCTCTACGACCAAGGTCGGAAGTTCTCAGTTTATCGCAGAAACTGATATTTCTAGGGTCTGAAGGCCCTGTCCGAGCCTTAAATATTACTGGGATTTCTGTAAGTTATGCTTCTTCCATAGTGATAGCCTCAGAGGGACAACCCTCTGCACAAGACGCACATCCATCACAATCTTCCGGCCTGACCAAGCTGGCGACATCATCTACCAGTTCCAAACAGCTGTTTGGACATTCATCAATACAAATCTCACATCCTGTACACAATTCTTGGTCAATGACGGGTCTTTCCATCCTTATTACCTCCTGTGTTTTTCGCCTTTAAATCCCTAAGAAATGCCTCAGGACAATTTCCTTCCGTCGCTGTATATAAGCCTTGGATTATTTCTGCTCGGCTTCTCGCTTCAGGAAAAATTTAAACTCGTCGCTTTACTCCTCAAACAGTAAATTTTTCTTTTTCCTCCACTCGAAGCCTCGTTAAGGTAGTTTCTATAAGGCTTCTTCAGAAAATGTCCTTCGGCACGTGTATAAATTTCTATACCTTAAGAAAGAGTAAAATCAAGAATTCTAATTAAAGTGGACCTAATCTTGCTTCTTTCTACTACTAAATCGACTCCTCCATGTTTGAGCAAGGATTCTGCCTGTTGAAATCCTTTGGGAATTTGTTGTTTGATGGTTTGTTTTATTACTCGAGGTCCGGCAAAGCCCAAAAGGGCCCCTGGCTCTGCTAGGATAATGTCTCCTCGACTGGCGAAGCTTGCCATCACTCCTCCCATGGTAGGATGGGTAAGAAGAGAGATATAGAGAAGTCCCTCTTTCTTCAGTTCGGCTACAGCAGCGCTAGTCTTTACCATCTGCATGAGGGAAATTACCCCTTCTTGCATTCTTGCTCCCCCTCCTGATCCGGAGATGAGAAGTAGAGGATGCCTTTTTTCCATAGCCTTTTCTATAGCTAGAGTTATTTTCTCTCCCACCACTGAGCCCATACTTCCACCCATAAAGCGAAAATCGGTAACTCCAACAGTTATTGGAATTTTTCCTATTTTTCCTTCTCCAATTAAAGCTGCCTCATCCAAGCCCGTCTTTTTTTCATTCTTGCTTAATTTTTCTTTATATCCGGGAAAATTTAGAGGATCATCCGAATTTATTTTAAAATTATATTCATTGAAGCTATTTTTATCCAGAGTAATTTCAATTCTTTCTCCTACCCCCAGATAAAAGTGATAGTTACATTTGGGACAGACCTTCAGATTTTCTTTCAGATTTTTATTATAGATAAGCTGTGAACAATTCGTACATTTTGTCCATAATCCATGAGGAATGTCTATGGTTTTCTTTCCTTTTTTCTTTATTCTGTTATAAGTTCTCTCAAACCAACCCATCTTCCTTAAGTCCCTCCTTGATTTAGTCGTTAGTATTTAGTCGCTAGTATTTAGAATCACTCACTAGATTATGATTCACCATTCACGATTTTTTGTTGTGTGTCTTAAAGTTTTCTTACTATTCACCAAATACCATTCACTGTTCACTGGTAAACCCCACTCTGGATTCATTATATAATAACATATAATAATCCAACGTCAAATAATAGATAAATGGGCCAGGAGAGTCTCACCCGGGTGACCCCTTTGAGGAAATGTCAGGAGAATAACGAAAATCGTGAATGGTATCTGGTGAGCAATGGATGGTGAATGGTTTTAGATACTCGATGGCGTGCAAAAGGAAGAAGAAAGACGAGGAACGAAGGGTGATGGACGAAGGACGAAACCAAAACGAGCATCGAGTATCAAGTATCAAGAAAATTAACCAACAAGGTGTGAGATACGAATAGCGAGATCCAAGATTAAGTTTGACAAACTTAGAATTATTGATATTGTTTAATTGAAATGTTTCAGACCTTAGGGGGTTTGAAGAGAAAGCAGGGGTGAGGGGGCACGAGATACGAGATATGCCGAGCGTAGCGAGACATATCTTACGGTATAGGAATTTAAATACGTTTGCCGAAGGACGTTTCCTGAAGCTTATCTTATGACTTTGGCTTGAGATTTTCTCAAAGAAGTGTGATGAAAAAGGAGAAGAGAATGGAGAGGGCAAGGGCAGTGGTTTTGGCAGCAGGTGAGGGAACACGGATGGAATCAAAGTTAAGTAAGCTAGCTCATCCTTTGGGCTCGCAGACTTTGGTGAAATTTACTGTTGATGCCTGCATCAAAAGTGGAATAAGTAAAATTATTATTGTGGTAGGACATCAGGCAGAAAAAATAAAGTCTATTTTGGGAGAAGGATTTGAATATGTCTACCAACGAGAAAGATTGGGTACAGGACATGCTCTCAAGCAAGCCGTTCCTCTCCTAAGTGATTTTCAAGGGGAGTTAGTGGTACTTCCAGGCGATGCTCCCTTTCTTACTCCTTCTGTGCTCCTCCAATTAATCCAGTATCAACGAGAGAAAAAACCAGCGGCAACAGTATTAACTGCTCTTCTTCCTGACCCCTGTCACTACGGAAGAATTATTAAAAATGGTTATAGACAGGTTAAGAGAATTGTGGAGAGTAAAGATGCCAGTTCTGAGGAACTAAATATTCGAGAAATAAACAGCGGGATCTATTGTTTTAATACACAAAAAATGCTTCCTCTTCTTCCTTACCTGGATCGTAATAATAAAGGGAAAGAGTATTATTTAACAGATGTAGTTGAACTCTTAAATATACGGGGATTCAGAGTAGAAGCAATGCAGACTAAGAATCCAGAGGTAGTCCTAGGAGTCAACACTCCTGAAGAATTAGAAAGAGCCTGGAAAATTTTAGAGAGAAAAAAAGAAGATTTTCCCCTGTCTTGAACCTACCTGGTTATTCTGCTTCCGATTTTGACTTTTTCCTTCCCTATGTTATATTACTAAAGAAGGTTTTACTTAGATTCGACAATTCGTCGTACGTATTTTTTTGGCGGATAGCTTATAGTGACTATATGTTACTATAAGATGAAATTTAAAAATTTTGGTAGTGACATCTGTTACTATAGATAAATTTTGAATTATGACTAAATAGCTAAGGATATTGACTGAATAGCCAGAGCTATTCACCCGAGCATACTGACACAGGAAATACCCGAGCATATTGACTCAGGATATGACTTTTAGCTTTGTGCTTTTAGATTTAATGCTGTATATTTTAAAGTTTTTTTACGATATACTATGTACTACATACGATATACGATTTAGAAGGAGCCATTATTTATGGAACGGATAATTATCTTTGATACCACCCTGCGAGATGGAGAACAAGCTGCTGGAACACGACTGGGAAATAGAGAAAAGTTGGAAATAGCTCGGCAGTTGGCCCGGCTGAAAGTGGATGTGATAGAGGCGGGGTTTCCTATCTCTTCACCTGAAGATTTTGAAGCTGTACAGGTGATATCAAGGGAGATCGAAGGTCCTATTATCTGCGCGCTTTCTCGAGCTGTAACTCGAGACATTGATGAATGCGGCAGGGCACTGGCTAAAGCCAAAAGATCCCGCATCCACACAGGTATTGGCGTTTCCGATATCCACATCGCCGGTAAATTTAGAGATGAGAAATATGGGAAAACGATGGGCGAAAAGAAGGCCCAGGTTCTTAAAATGTCCATTGAGGCAGTTAAACATGCTAGGAACTATACCGATGACGTGGAGTTCTACGCCGAAGATGCTGGCCGCGCCAACCGCTCTTACTTGTTCGAGATAATTCAGGCTGTCATTGAAGCTGGAGCTACTGTAGTCAACATCCCTGATACAACTGGATACACTGTTCCTGAGCAATTCGGTGCACTGATCCGAGATATCCACACCCGTGTTCCAAATATTAATCAAGCAATTATTAGCGTCCATTGTCACAACGATTTGGGTATGGCTGTAGCGAATACTCTGGCCGGTGTGAATAATGGAGCACAGCAAGTCGAGGGTACTATTAACGGTATTGGCGAACGAGCAGGCAATGCAGCCATCGAAGAAGTAGTTATGGCTCTCTATACCCGTCGGGACCATTTTGGAGTAGAGACGGCAGTTAAAATCGACGAGTTTTACCGCACCAGCCGTTTGGTGGCTAATATGTTTGGAATAAGAGTTCCACCTAATAAGGCAATCGTAGGGAAGAACGCTTTTGCTCACAGCGCTGGAATACATGTGGATGGGTTTCTGAAAAAACGGGAGACGTATGAGATTATGCAGCCGAAGGATGTAGGTTTCCCCGAGAGTCGGGTGGTCCTTACAGTTCGCACGGGTCGCCACGGTCTGCGGGATCGCCTCGAGAAGATGGGATATACATTGTCTCCAGAAGAACTGGAAAAAGTGTACCAGCGTTTTCTGAGTATTGGGGATAAGAAACAGGAGGTCTTTGATGAGGATCTTATGGCCATCATCCAAGACGAAGTTCATCCAGTTCCAGAGATTTATCATATCGAGTATCTCCATACTTCTAGTGGTACGGGTACAATTCCAACAGCTACTGTGCGCATTCGGGTCGGCAACGAGTCCAGGCAGATAGCTGCTTGCGGCGACGGCCCCGTAGATGCAGTCTACAAAGCTATCAATCTTGCGGTAGACATTCCGGTCAAAGTTACGCAATATGAGATCCAGGCAGTAACCAGCGGCGCTGAAGCCATCGGCGAGGTTACCGTACGGTTGGAAGGGAAGGGTGCAGGAGTGATTGGCCGCGGTGCTTCCACGGATATCATCGAGGCCAGCGCTAAAGCTTATATTAATGCCATCAATAGATTAGTTTATCAAAAAGGGAAGAGTGAATGAGGCAAGAGCTGGAGAAACTGGGAGATGAGGCAAGAGAAAAGATTTTTCAGGTTAAAGATGAGAAATCTCTGGAGAAGGTACGTATTGAGTTTTTGGGAAGAAAACAAGGTAGAATTACTAAAGTTTTGAGGAGTATAAAAAATCTCCCCTCTAAAGATAGACCTCTTATAGGGGGGTTAGTTAACCAGTTGAAAGAGGAGATTGAGAAAGAGTTAAAAGAAAGAAAAAAAAGTATAGAAAAGGAAGAAAGAGAGGAATATATTGACATAACCTTACCCGGCAAAAAACCTCTTGTGGGAAAATTACATCCTATTACTCAGACTATAGAAGAAATTAAAAGAATTTTTATGGGGTTGGGTTTTCGAGTAGTAAGAGGCCCGGAGGCAGAAACAGAATATTATAACTTTGAGGCTTTAAATATGCCCCGCTATCATCCAGCTAGAGATGAACAAGACTCATTCTATTTAGACAATAACTATCTTTTACGCACCCATACTTCTCCCGTGCAGATCAAAATAATGGAGAAAGAATCTCCTCCTATTCGTATAATTGCTCCAGGAAAATGCTATAGGCGTGATGCTGTGGATGCTTCTCATTTCACTATGTTTCATCACGTAGAGGGATTAGCCGTGGATAAGAAAATAACTTTCTCCGATTTAAAAGGCTCTCTTACCTATTTTGTCCATCAGATGTTTGATAAAGAGACAAAACTTCGTTTCCGTCCCAGTTTCTTTCCCTTTACTGAACCCAGCGCTGAGGTGGACATTAGCTGTATTATGTGTAAAGGTTCAGGATGCAGGGTCTGTTCAGGAAAGGGATGGCTGGAGATCCTGGGAGCAGGTATGGTAGACCCTGAAGTTTTTAAAAAGGTTAATTATGACCCAGAGAAGTATCAGGGATTTGCTTTTGGTATGGGAGTGGAGCGGATTTGTATGTTGAAATACGGCATTGATGATATTCGCCTATTCTTTCAGAATGATTTGCGATTTTTGAGACAATTCTAAATTCGTATATAGTATGTCGTACATCGTGCTCCCTCACCCGAAAAAGCTATAAGCCTTAAGCAGAATGGTGAGTAGTGAGTGGTTAATTGGTGAGTAGTCCTGGATGCTCGATTCTCGATGCTCGTAAAAGGAGAAGAACAAAGGGTGATGGACGAAGGACGAAACCAAAACGAGTATCTAGTATCAAGCATCGAGTATCAAGAAAATTAACCAATTAACAAATTAACCAGGATACTATACGCTCTACGCTAGGAGTAAAAATGATTGAATTTGAATCCGCCTCTGGTGAGCCTTTACCTGGATCAAGTCCGAAGGCATCTTCTCCCAAGATAAAGATTTTGGGAGTTGGAGGAGCAGGCTGCAATATCTTGTCTCGACTGAATGCCTCTTTTCCATCAGGGATAGAATCTGTTGTTGTCAATACCGATATCAGATCCTTAGAAAGATGTACAGTGAAAAAGAAGTTCCAGTTAGGAAAAGCCACTACCGGGGGATGGGGAACGGGTGGCAATCCAGAGATAGGCAGGCGGATTGCTCTGGAAGAAAAAGAAAAACTCAAGCAGATACTGGAGGGAACAAATCTTGTCTGCCTCGTTTTTGGTCTGGGAAAAGGCACGGGTACAGGAGTCTCCCCTATCGTAGCTCAATTAGCTAAAGAGGTGGGTAGTTTAAGTATGGGATTTATTATCCTTCCCTTCCATTTTGAAGGAGAAAAGAGAGTAAACTTAGCCAAGGAAACTCTGCCGGAGCTAGAAAAGATACTGGATACTCTGATGGTAATTCCCAATGATATTCTATTAGAAAATGTGGAGAAAGATCCGTCTCTGGAAAAAGGGTTCAGGAGAATAGATAAAATTCTAAAAGAAGCTACCCAGGTTCTGGGGGATTTACTTTTGTATCCTGGTTTGATAGACCTGGATTTTGCTGACTTTAAAGCTCTTCTCCAAAAGAAAGGTCACATCCAGATAGCTATGGGTAAAGGAGCAGGGGAACAAGCAGCCCAGGATGCGGCCAAACAAGCTATTTCTTTTCCTCTTCTGGGAAAATTCTCTCCAAAGAGAACTAAAGGAGTTTTATTTAACATTCGAGGGGGAAAGAACTTGAACCTATTTGAAGTAGAGAAGGCGGCTTCCATTATTAAGGAAGCTGTTCCCCGAGGTACCGAGGTTACTTTTGGTGCCAGCATAGACAAAAGTCTATCTAATGAAGTAACCCTTGGCCTTATAGCTGTGGGTGGTGAGATTGTTTCAAAAATAGAGAGTAGGAAGAAAAAAGAATTTTATCAGAGCGAGCTGGATTTAAAAGTTTATGATGATGATTTGGATATCCCTACTTTTTTAAGAAAGAGAAAAAACTAAAAAGAGGTTCTTATGTGGCGTTCTCTAAAACAGAACAAGAATAAGATCATAGGGGGACTGGGCGGTTTATTAATGGCCTTGCTTTTAATCTTTCTTTGGCCTCTGGTGTTGATTATTTTTCTAGTAATGATTGGGGTTTTCTTAGGGGGAATCTTTGATGCGGGAAGGAGAATGGGTATCTTTTTTGATCGTCTATTCCTTCAGAAAAAGACTCCTCAGAAAAAAACTCCCAAAGAAAAAAACTCCCAAAGATAACAAAATTGATTAAAATCATTCCTCCTCTTAGAAAAGAAATAGCTCAGGGTCTAAAGGTAGGGGAGGAAGTTTTGATTAGTGGAGTTATCTATACAGCAAGAGATGCTGCTCACAAAAGACTCGTTGATCTAATAAAGAAAAAAAAATCTCTTCCCTTCCCTTTAAAGGATGAGATCATTTATTACACAGGTCCTACACCAGCCAAACCCCCTAGACCCATTGGATCTTGTGGGCCTACCACTAGCTTCCGTATGGATAGTTTCACCCCTCTTCTTTTATCCAAGGGTTTGCGAGGAATGATAGGCAAAGGTTCCAGATCACCAGAGACAAGAGAAAGCATAAAAAAGTACAAGGCTATCTATTTTCTTGCCCTGGGAGGAGGGGGAGCCTATCTATCCCAGAGGGTAAAGAGAGCAGAAATAATAGCCTTTGCTGATCTGGGCCCGGAAGCAGTATATAAGTTATGGGTAGAGGACTTTCCTGCTGTAATAGGTATTGATTCCAGGGGCGAGGATCTATACAATGTTTGATTCATCCGACAAAAATTGAGAAAGGATAAAGATGAGAAAAGATAAACGTAAAGCTAATGAGCTGCGAGAGGTAGCCATAGAAAAGGGATTTGTTAAATATGCTCAGGGTTCCACTCTTATAAGCATTGGAGGTACGAAGGTGATTTGTGCAGCTATGGTAGAGGAGGGAGTCCCAGGGTTTCTGCGAGGAGGAGGACAAGGATGGCTTACAGCAGAATACACTCTGCTTCCTTATGCTAGCCCTAGCCGACTTCCTCGAGAGAGAGAACAAAAAAGGGGTAGATCTTATGAGATTCAAAGATTGATTGGTCGATCCCTGCGAGCAGTGGTAGATTTGAGCAAATTAGGAGAGCGTACTATCTGGGTTGATTGTGACGTCCTTCAGGCAGATGGGGGAACAAGGTGTGCTTCTATCACCGGAGCTTTTGTAGCCCTGGTGGAGGTAGACAGGCGGCTTAGAGCAAAGGGAATGATAGAAGACTCTATTATTAAAGAGTTCCTTGCTGCTATTAGTGTAGGAGTTAGTAAAGGAGAAAAGTTATTAGACCTATCTTTTCAAGAGGACTCTGGGGCCAGTGTGGATATGAATGTGGTGATGACGGAAGGGGGGGATCTGGTGGAGGTTCAGGTCAGTGGAGAAGGCAGAAGTTTTTCTCGAAATATTTTTAATGAATTACTTGATCTAGCTGGAGAGGGAATAAAAAAGCTAATTCAATTTCAAAAAAAAGCATTGGGGGATTAACGAATGGAGTTAGTATTAGCCACACAAAACCTGGATAAGATCAAGGAAATTAAAGATACTTTCAAAAATCTAGGGCTAAAGATATTTACCTTTAAGGATTTTTCTCACTTTCCCTCTGTTGTGGAAGATAAAGAGACCCCTTATGACAATGCTCTCAAAAAAGCCAGAACTATAGCCAGGTTCACAGGAAAAATAGCCCTGGCTGATGATTCTGGATTAGAGGTAGAGGCTTTGGGAGGAGCACCGGGAATCTTTTCTCACCGCTTTGCTGGCGAGAAGGCTTCTTATGAAGATAACAATCGAAAAATCCTCTCACTTTTAGAAGGAGTTCCTCTTGATGAGCGTAAAGCAGCTTTTAGATGCTTCATAGCCATTAGCGATGGAGGTAATAAAGAAAAAGTAGTAGAAGGGATTTGTAAGGGTAGAATTCTTCAAGAGATGAGGGGGAAGAAGGGTTTTGGCTATGATCCATTATTCCAGCCCGAGGGATTTACTAAAACCTTTGCCCAGATGAGCTTAAAAGAAAAAAATAAGATTAGTCACCGCGGCAAAGCCTTAAAAAAAGCACGAAAAGTTTTAGAGGAATGGACAAACACTACTGTGATCGGCCTCACGGGAAATATTGGCTCTGGTAAGACAACCGTAGCCAGGATGTTTAAGGAGTTAGGGGCAGAAATTATAGAAGCAGATAAAATAGGGCATGATCTTATTAAAAAAGTAGAAGTGAAAAAGAATCTTATCCGAATCTTTGGCAGCTCAATATTGGATGAGAAGAAAGAAATTGAGAGAAGAAAGTTAGGAAGAATAGTTTTCAAGAATAAAAAGAAGCTAGAAGAGCTTGATCAGATTCTTCATCCTTTGATATTCGCTGAAATAAAGAAGAAAATTGCCTCCACCCAGGCTCGGATAGTTATAATAGATGCGGCTATTCTCTTAGAGGCGGGGTGGAATTCTTTAGTGGATAAGGTCCTTGTAGTCAGTGCATCTTATGAGGCTCAACTAAAAAGAATCAAGGAAAGCACCAGATTTAGCTCAGAGGAGATTGAAGGAATAATTCAGGCTCAGGAACCTCAAGATAAAAAGATTCAAAGAGCTGATTTTCTCATCAGAAATGAAGGAGACCTGAAGGAGACAAAAAGGCAAGTGGAGCAGATATGGGAAAGACTCGTTGCTCGTCGCTCGTCGCTCGTATCTCGAAAAAAGAAAAAAAGAATCTAAGTTCTATATACTCGATCCTAGATGCTCGATGCTTGATGCTCGTAGGGGGAGAAAAAGAGTAGAATTCAATCCCCTCTCCCCTCTGGGGAGAGGGAAAAAGCACATCGTGCTTTTTCGGGTGAGGGGAATGAAAGTGGACGCCACCAAAGTAGCTTCTATATTTAAAGAGATGGCTGATTTACTTTCTATTAAGGGGGAGAATCCCTTTCGAATAAGGGCTTATGAGAAAGCAGCAGGGGCCCTGGAACATCTTCCCGGAGACTTAGAGGAACTTTATAGCCAGGGTAAACTAAAGGATATTCCTGGTATAGGCAAAGGAATGCTGGAGAAGATTGCCACTATTTTAAATACTGGCAAACTCCCTGCCTATGAGGAGTTAAAAAGTGAGATGCCAGAGGGTGCAAGAGAGCTTTTATTCATCTCAGAGGTGGGGCCAAAAACAATTAAACTTCTTTATGAGAGGGCAGGGGTAAGGAATATCAAGGATCTAGAGGCGTTTGTCAAATCTGGTAAGCTGCGGGACCTGCCAGGTATGGGAGCTAAAACAGAGGAGAATATCTTAAGAGGGATAAAACTTTATCGAACTAGCAAAGCTCGTATCTTACTGGGGCGAGCCCAACCTCTTGTAGAAGAGGTTATTGCCGAATTGAAGAATAAAGCCTCTTCCTGGATTGAGAGAATTAGCCCTGCCGGCAGCCTGAGAAGGGGTAAGGAGACCATAGGAGACATAGATATTCTTGTTTCCTCGACAAACTCTGGCCCTATTATGAATGTTTTCACTCAGCTTTCCTTTGCCAAAGAGATTCTGGCTAAGGGAGAGACTAAATCCAGCATCCTCACCACTCAAGGCTTACAGATGGACCTGCGGGTGGTCTCGCCAGATTCCTTCGGAGCAGCCCTTCAGTATTTCACTGGCTCTAAGTCTCATAATATAAACTTAAGGGAAAGAGCTATAAAGAGGGGATTAAAGATAAATGAATACGGCGTCTTTACCCATGAGGGAGAGAAGATAGCCGGGAAGAATGAAGAGGAGGTTTACACCTCTTTAGATCTTCCTTTCATTCCTCCTGAGCTAAGAGAAGACAGGGGAGAGATTGAGGCAGCCGAGAAGGGAAGAATTCCTTCCCTATTAAGAGAGGGAGAGATAAAGGGTGACCTGCACATTCATACTAAGATGAGCGATGGGGTCAATACCATTGAGGAATTGGTAGAGAAAGCCAAATCAAAAGGATATGAATATATAGCCATCTCTGATCATTCTTTCTCTTTAAGGGTAGGAAGAGGTCTTAGTATAGAAACCCTTTTAGCTCAGCTCGAGGAGATTAAAAAAATAAATTCTCATCTGGCAGACTTTAGAGTTTTAGCTGGAAGTGAGGTAGACATCAAAAAGGACGGCAGCCTAGACTATCCTGATGAGATTCTAGGAAAACTGGATATAGTGGTAGCAGCCATACATACAGGTTTTAAACAAGACAAAAAAACTATAACCAGCCGGGTGGTTAAAGCTATGGAGAATCCCTTTGTTCAGATTTTTGCTCATCCTACAGGGCGGCTCTTAGGAGAAAGAGAAGCTTATTCTATTGATCTGGATAAGGTCCTGGAAGTAGCCAAAGATAGAGGCATCTGGCTGGAGATAAATGCTCAACCACAGAGACTCGATTTAACCGATACATGGATTATGGAGGCAAAGAAAAGAGGGGTAAAACTAGCCATTAACACTGATGCTCACCATAAAGAATCACTGGATTTTATGTCCCTGGGGGTAGCCACAGCCAGGCGAGGATGGTGCGAGGCTCCTGATGTAGTAAACACCCTCTCCTTAGAAGAATTCCTTGCTTACTTCACAAGAGTTCCTGCGCTAAGATCATAATGGGTATTTCTGAGGGTAAAATCCCCGGCGTTATTGACTGTGAAGTCCTTCAGGATCTACTTTATCGATATTGGCATATTGGTGAGCTAGAAAAAGGGTTGGAAGTATTTGAATATTTTCAAAGTTTAATTCCTAAGATCCTTGAAATAAATAGGAGCGACCTGGTCACTGCTGCTCAAATTTTGAAGGAAAATTCTCTTATCTCTCCCCGCGATGCCATCCATATAGCTGTGATGAAGAACAATAAAATAAATCTAATTTGTACTACCGACTCTCATTTTGATAAAATAGAAGGGATTAAACGAAAAGATCCTCTGGCATATTAAGATCTCCTTCTTACTACCGTAACCATAAAAATCCTGCCTATCATAGGGAGTATCCACATAATAAGTAGAAGAGATAAGAAGGGTGAGAATGCCAGGGACCTACTTTTTCCTTTTACTTGGGCGATTTTACCACCTGGCTCTGCCTTCAGGGTTAGATCCTCTTCTTTTTCAATCTCATAAGCAAATGCCTTCCCTTGTAAAGCTTTCTGAGGATACCATCCCAGAGGATTATTCCTTCCTGTCGCCTCGGCCCAGATCCAACCCGACTCCTCGTTAAA
The DNA here is from genome assembly GCA_030602435.1 of Clostridia bacterium. Taxonomy (GTDB): domain Bacteria; phylum Aerophobota; class Aerophobia; order Aerophobales; family AE-B3A; genus JAUWRC01. The sequence goes on along the minus strand of JAUVZS010000004.1, from coordinate 1,611 downwards.
TGTCAGGCTGATGTTAGCTTTTTGATATTCTGGTAGATAGACAAGGGCAGCGGCATGACCAGGAACAAGAACTATGGCTGTGCGATACCCGGCTGCTTTATACATAGTAGCAAGAAGAATGGCATAGTCTTCGCAGTCTCCCTGGGCATTGCCTTCCTGGATTTTTTTAGCCAGCTCATCAGCATTCTGAGCAAATTCACGGTACCCGAACTGGCTAAGGTCCTGCGTATATCTGACTCTGTCTCTGACAAAGGTGTATATTTTTTCTGCCCTTTGATGAGAATCGGGATATTGCTTCAAAAACTCCCGGCCCAATCTATAAGCAATGTCAGCATTGCTGCCCAGACTTTCAAAAGCTATTACAGGGCGAAATCCTCTTTCAGTAACCTGAAAATATCCATCAGGACCCTGCGACCTTGTCCGATAAATGCCCCAGGAATCATAGATTTCCCCATTTTTTTGATAAAAATCCTGGGAAATAGCTTCAGGAGAGAGCGCCAGACAAATTAACCAGAATAGGCCTAATAAAGTTATTTTTATTTTCATTATACCAGTTCATCGATAGTGTCACGAGTATTGTCAGATCTTGACTTGAGACATATTCTGTATACGCTTGCCGAAGGACATTTTCTGAAGGAGCCTTATAGCCGCCACCTTAACGAGGCTTCTGAGCGAAGGAAAAAGAAAGATTTACTGTTTGAGGAACGAAGTGACGAGTTTGATTCCGAAGGAATAGGCTAATTTTCCCGTAGCGAATAAGCTGAGCAGAAATAATCCAAAGCTTATATACAGCGACAGAAGAAAACTGGCTAAATAGCCAAAGCTATTTACCCGAGCATATTAACTCGGGAAATGTCCTGAGGCACTTCATAGGGACATAGTTAGAGCTGAATGCAAGATAATTCCTAGAAAGAGAAGATAGCTAAGTACATATATGCCCACAGCAATGGAGTTATCCTTGATGTTTAAGAATGGGATTCTTGGGGTCAGCTTATCAAGAATATTAAACAAGGCTATGCCTATGAGAAGGCTTACAAAGAAGCTTATACTTATTAGTCCCAGCCTTCTAAAGTTTATCAGGCTTTTTGTTAGCGATGTCCCAATGGCCATTGGTGCTGTGCAGGCGCCGTGTATTATCAAGCCAATAAAGATGGTAAATCCCCCAATAAAAAGTCCCACTGAGATGGGATTCTCTCCTATCTTTTCTCTCTGATGAATCTTCGGAGTCAGGGCATCCAGCACTCTTATTCCAAGCCAACCCAGAAAAGTGCAGATAAAAGATATCACCACTATTCTAACTATCCAAAAAATAACCAATAAATTAAAAGGAACTGACGGACCTATAGGCATTTATTTCCTCCTTAATTCGTATCTCGTCTCCCCTCACCCTATCCCTCTCCCCCAAGGGGAGAGGGAAAAAGGACAGCGAGTCCCGGCTCACGATTCACATTTCTTCTTTTCGAGCGACGAGCGACGAGATACGAGCGACGAGATACGAGCGACGATGTTAGAGTCACCTTTTCCTTCTCAGCCATGTCGATTTCATGGCAGAAGTCCATAAAAAGAAGATATTCATCAGGCTTAATTCTCTGAATAGGTAGTGAGAAGCTG
>JAUVZS010000087.1:0-5943 GCA_030602435.1 Clostridia bacterium | reverse complement strand
TTGTCTTGTTGATTGCTCAGAGGCGGCATTCAGAGGGAGAGTTTTCTTCACTGAGAATAGTCTATTCTAATTTACTCTGATGTTTGTGAGTGAATAAGGTAACAGTTTAGTTTTTCTAAAATTTTCCTCTTTTTCGCCATTAGTAAGTGATCATCCCTCAGTAAGTTGATAATAGCTAAACACTTTTAAATATGTAATGTTTTAGAAAATCTCACCCAATACTATTATACATATTATTTTGACATTGTAAAGGGGGTTTTTCTTAAAATAGGTGGCAGGCTGTCAGGTGTCCGTTACCTATATCCTTTAGTTCTGGCTCATTCTCTTGACAAATAGATTTAACATATCTGCACCTGGTGTGAAATCTACAACCGGGAGGTGGATTAATAGAGCTGGGAACCTCTCCCTTTAATTTTACGTGCTCTCGTCTTGTTCTAGGCTCCGGAACCGGTATCGCCGAGAGTAATGCTTTGGTATAAGGGTGCTGAGAATTAGAAAAGATTTCTTCCTTCCTACCCATTTCAACAATATCCCCCAGATACATAATAGCTATCCAATCCGAGATGTACTTGGCTACCGCTAAGTCATGTGTTATAAAAAGATAAGTCAAGTCCCTTTCCTCTTTCAATTTGAGCATTAATTCAAGTATTTTGGCTCTTAAGGAGACATCAATCATTGAAATGGGCTCATCAGCAACAACAAATTCTGGATTTAGCACCATAGCACGCGCTATTGCCGCTCTTTGTCTCTGTCCACCGCTCAGTTCATAAGGATGAACGTCATAAAACTTTTCAGCCGGCTCCAAACCTACCTTCTCCAGTATTTCTAAAACAACCCTCTTTTTTTCTTCTGCCGTTGCTATTTCATGGATCTCAAGAGGGTGTCCCACGGAATCGCCTATCTTCATCCTGGGATTGAGCGAAGCATAGGGGTTCTGAAAAATTATTTGCACATTTTTCCTCAGCTTTCTTAGGCTTTCTCCTTGCAAAAAAGTTATTTCTCTTCCTTTAACGAAGATTTTTCCCTCAGTAGGCTCAATAAGGCGTGTAACCAACCTCCCAGTGGTGGTTTTCCCACATCCGCTTTCCCCGGCTAAAGCAAAAATCTCTCCCTTCTCCACTTTGAAACTGATCTTGTTAACTGCCTGAACATATTCGAGTTCCTTAGTCAATATTCTTTCCAAGAAGCTCTTTTGCACCGGAAAATATTTTTTCAAATCTACTACTTCAACTAAAACCATCTTCTTTAATTATATCTGAAACATTTGACCAAATGCCCTGTTTTGATTTCGGCTAATGGAGGTTCTTTTTCTCGGCATATTTTTGTAGCATATGAGCAGCGAGGATAAAATCTACATCCCTTCAGAGGATGAATCAGGTCTGGGGGCATACCAGGAATGTAACTGAGGTTCTGGTTGGATAATTTAATATTAGGCACTGAGCTCAAAAGTCCCTCAGAATAAGGGTGCAGGTGTTCTTCGAAGAAAGCATTTGTCTCCGCAAATTCAAATATTTGACCAGCATACATTAAAGCAATTCTATCAGCAATTTCAGAAACTAAGCTTATATCATGTGAGATCAAGATCATCCCCATATTGTGTGATTTTTTTAGTTTCTTCATCAAATTCAAGATTTGAGATTGAACTATCACGTCAAGAGAAGATGTAAACTCGTCAGCTATAACTAGGTTTGGGTTTAGAACTATGGCCAGTGCTATCCCGACCCTTTGCCTCATTCCCCCGCTAAATTGATGGGGATAATCTCTAAATCTCTCTGGGGAAATCCCAACATTATCTAATAACGAGAGGGCCTTTTCCTCGGCTTGCTTGTGCGTCACTTTCTCATGTGCTTTTATCGTTTCAGTTAAATGATCTCCTACTCTCATAAGAGGGTTTAGGGAAGTCATTGGATCTTGGAAAACCATAGAAATCCACCTTCCCCTGAGCTTACGCATCTGTTTATTATCTAACTTGGCAAGGTCTTTCCCATCGAAGAATAATTCTCCACCCGCTATTCTTCCCGGAGAGGGGACAAGCTTTAATATGGAAAGACCTAAGGTTGACTTTCCTGAGCCGGACTCTCCAACTAATCCTACGGTTTCCCCCTTTTTTATGGAAAAACTGACTTGGTCCACCGCTTTAACGACTCCTTCCCTTATATAGTAGTAAACTTTTAAATTTTTGACCTCAAGGAGATTTTTCAATCTTATCTCCCTAACTCAGGGTTCAACATCTCACTAATCCCTTCTCCAAAAAGACTGAAGCCCAGAGTAAGCAGTACGATCATCAAACCAGGGAATGTACTGGGCCACCAGATTCTTGAGGCAAGGTAAGCATGTCCTGCCTTTAAGTCAAATCCCCAATCCGGGGTTGGAGCAGGCAATCCCAGTCCAAGGAAGCTTAAAGCTGCCAGTGTAAGCACAGCATCGGCTGCATTAAGCGATAATACTATGGGAACGGAAGATAGGACATTTGGAGAGATATATCTAAAAAGTATAGTTCTGTCTTTGGCACCTATCGCTCTTGCCGCTTCTACAAATAAGCTTTCCTTGAGAGATAAAACTAATCCTCTAACTATCCGAAAATAAGTGGGAGTATAAATAACCGCTATTGCTATAGCTGTATTCACTATCCCCGGCCCTAACATGGCAGCCAAAACTATAGCTAATATAAGACCTGGGAAAGAATATACAGCGTCCATCACCAGTGCTAAAATGCTGTCAAGTTTACCTCCAATATAGCCTGATAATAATCCTAGCAGTACTCCACAGGAAAGGGAGAAACTAATCGCCAGAAAGGTAACGCATATGGCTATTCGGGCTCCATATATAATTCGGCTGAGGATATCCCTTCCCAGACCATCTGTTCCTAAGATGAACTTGTGATTTGGACTTTCAAGAAGTTCTCCAGTTTTCTTAATTGGATTGTAAGGAGCAATCAGGGGGGCCAAAATAGCCATCAAGATAATGGAGGAGATGATCAAGAACCCTATGATAGCAAAGTACTCAGCTCCCCTCGTAGGAGAAAGACCTTTGAGCTTGGACGCAATCAACCTAGAAACCGAATACTTTGGCGCTATCATTTTGTCTTAATACCGAATCCGTGGATCAATATAAGCATAGATAATATCAACCATAAGATTCACAGTAACTACTATAAGGGCAAAGAAGACGATGATTCCCTGAACCGTGGTAAAGTCTCGGTAACTTACCCTTTCGAACAAAAGTGTTCCCATCCCGGGCCACGAAAACGTAATCTCAGTCAGCACTGCCCCCACAAGCAGGAGTGCAAATTGTAATCCTATCATGGTAAGTATAGGAATAAAGGCATTTTTTAAGCCATGCTTATAAATGACAACTTTCTCCGATAATCCTCTCGCCCTGGCAGCTCTTATAAAGTCCTTCTCAAGTACTTCCATCAAGTTGGTTCGAGTAAGGCGGGTAAAAATCCCCGAAAGATAAACTCCCAAGGTGACAGAGGGCAAGATTAGATGCTTGAGGGCACTAACAAAGCTGTCGAGGTCAAAAGTCAGGAAACTATCTAATATATAAAGCCCGGTAACAGTTTTAGGTTCCATCAGAATCCCTATTCGTCCACCTATGGGCAGTAAGCCCAAATATACTCCGAAGAGGAGCTGCAGCATTATCCCAATCCAGGGGATAAAGAGACTATAAGTTATGATACCATATAATCTAAAGACGTGATCAAGAGACTTATTACGGTGAGTGGCAGCCATCGTGCCAGTAAATATACCGATAGCTATGCTTATCAGAAATGCATATACGGAAAGTTCCAGCGTGGCGGGAAAGCGATCCCAGATCTCAGCCACTACCGGCCTTTGACCCCATATTAGTGACTGTCCCAGGTTCCCATGTAAAAGTTGCCACACGTAATCACAAAATTGGAAGAAAACTGGTCTATTGAGTCCAAGTTGCTGTCTTATCTGCTCGATCTGCTCCTGAGGAGCATGACCACCAAGTATAGCACTGACTGGATCACCGACAACCCTCATTATCAGAAACACTATACTAAGAAGAATGAGGATCATAGGGATAGCCAGCAGGACTCGCCTTATAATATATACTCTTAGGGAAGCCATTTTCTATAGGGAAGGCAAAAATCCCCTCTCCCCTGTGAGGGGAGAGGGGAGCGAGGCGAAAAAGTAATCAGGACTAAAAGCCTCTTTTATTCTCGGTAAATCAAATAATACTTGAGCAACATAACAGGATCTAGCACTACCCCTTTGATATTAGACTGAACAACAGCAGTTAATACTCCCTGGAAGAGGGGTATCACCGGGGCTTCTTCAGCCATTATCTTTTGCACCTTGGTATACAGATCCGTCCTCTCCTCTATCTCAACCCTCACCCTGGCCTGGTCAAGAAGCTCGTCCATTTCAGGGTTACTGTAAAATACACCCATGTCTGGTGACCACTTGGTGTGAAGAAAGATGCTGGTATAATTATCTGGATCTATATAATCTGGATACCACCCAAGGAGAAAGATGGGCATGGTTCCTTTGGCTATGTATTCCGCGGCATAGGTAGCCCACTCGGCGCTTTTCAGCGTGACCTTCATCAAGCCTGTTTCTTCAAGGCTTTCTTTTATTATAGCCGCCACATCGGCTTCCAGATCTCCGTAGTGGGTGGGGGTATACCATAATTCAAACTGGAAAGGCTTATCCTTACTATATCCCGCCTCAGTTAAAAGCTTTTTGGCTAGCTCCAAGTTACGTTCGCCATATTCCTCTTTAAATGCATCTATATGACTCCACATCCCCATGGGAACCATACTGTAAAGAGGATCAACTGTACCCTTATGAGCCTCTTCGGCTATCCTCCCTCTATCTATGGCAACAGCAACAGCTTTCCTTAAGCGCACATCATCAAAGGGCGGCCTATTACACCGGCTAATGATGTATCGAATGTATGGACCCGGTGCTTCCAACACCTTCTGTTTTCCAATACTTCTAAGATCTATCAAATCTATAGGTCTTAATGTTTTCCAAGCAACATCAATCTCTCCAGTTTGCACTGCCATCCTCATGGTAGCGGCGTCTTTATAAAACTTTACCACAAATACCTCGGATCTTGGTGCAGGGCCATAGTAATCTGGATTGGCTTCCAGGACAAGTTGAACATCCCTTACCCATTTGTTAATTCTGTACGGTCCGTAATGACCCGCTACAGGTTCAGCAACTTTATCTTCAGGGAAGGATTCAGAGCTTATCGGAATATAAGGTGTACTGGCGACTAAGGAAGGGAAAAAAGAAACCGGTTCCTTCAATATGATTTTCACCCTGTAAGTGTCCACAACCTCTACCCTGTCAACGAATGCCGAAACCAACCAGGAGGGATCAAGAGCGAGTCCCATAACCCGATCTATGGACCATTTAACGGCGGCAGCATTGAGTGGTTCTCCATCGGTGAACTTTAAACCCTCTCTGAGGCTAAAAGTGTACTCAAGTCCGTCAGAACTAACCTCATAAGATTCTGCGATCCCTGGCACAAGCTCGGTTGTCCCCGGCTTATATTTCAGTAATCCCTCTCCAATGTTCTGAAAAACTTCCCAGGTGTAAAAGTCGTACGTCTTTGCCGGGTCAAGAACTGTGATCTTATCCGTGGTGCCTAGGACCATTGGTTTTCCCTCTGAAGCTAACGTTGCCGCTGGAGTACCACAGACAGCTACTAACGGTAAAACCAGCAAAATCCCCATCATCCCTGTCATTATTTTTTTCTTCATCTTACACCTCCTGTATTGATTTGGATTTTCTAATCTTAACAAGTTTTCCGGTTTTGTCAAGCACGCTATCATCACAGGATGTAGCGGGAAAGATCCTCACTCTCCACGATATCTTTGAGCCTTTTTTTGACGTAGCTAGAGGCGATGGTAAGGGACTTTCGCCTCATTTTGGAAGCATTGAAGCTGATATCCTCCAGAAGCTT
>JAUVZS010000151.1:0-4272 GCA_030602435.1 Clostridia bacterium | reverse complement strand
CTTCTTAAGCAGGTGGAGATTCTCCTCGTTGTCATGCACCATGAGGACCTTCATCTTTTTTGCCTCCGTCTGTTTTTACCGTGGTGTTCTCTCCCTAGCCTAAAGACTTCCCCGAACCACTGCCAGTTCATCGTCATCTCTCTAGCTCCTTTTCAATAGCCTCAAACCCTTCGCCTAGTCCAAGACGAGGCTAGCATACAACGTTTCCTTTGTCAATCTTTTCGGGGTTTGGAGTCAATGCAAAGTAATTATGTCACCCTTTTTGCAAAATAAAAATGTCATACCCCTACCACTAAAGCTTCAATTTGAGAAGAAACGAATCTTCTCTCTTCTTGAGGCACAATAGGTTTATAGGGAAGCTCTTCTCCCTTATAGAAGATATGAATAGTTCCGTCTAGGTGCTTTTGTACCTCTACCCTTGCTTTAACAAAGCCAAAACTTGTCTCTGTAGGAAGAATCTGGTATCTTCTTCCTTTGTAGCTTATGGTATTGTCTCCTTGAACACGTCTTTCTTCTTTTATGCAAAGAATACGATCAAGATCTATTCCTTTAGGGATAAGCCTATAAGCTGACTCTTCTACCTATGCTGAAGTAATCAATAGCCAGCCCTAATATTAAAGCCAGAAAGCCGGTCATGGCTATACAGGTGTAAACAGCCAAGAATTTGGAAATAATGAGGTTCCATCCCTTTCTTTCCTTCGGTCCGATCATTTGTTTCGCCTTGATGTTGTCTCTCAAGCTCTTTTCTTCACTACATCGGTAATTCTTTTCAAACTGGTTGTTCTTAGTTTTATTTTTAGTTCAGCTGTAAAACCTTTTCAATACTTTTAAAGCATTTAAAGTAATCCAGTCAATTCCACGCTGAACCCTGGGGTCTTCCAGATAACCGAATCCAACCAATCTCTTTTCTACCAATGCTTTGGCAATTTTTTCAGCATCTTCCTTTTTCTCTGTAGCCGTAAAGACCTGGATATATTCTTTCCTCACAAGTCAACTCCTAGTACAACGACAGCAAAATTGCTTATGCCCACTAAGTCGAGCACAATTAAACTGAGATATTTGAGAACACTTCGTCTCAAAAATAGAGGTCTCTCAAACTTCGTATCTGACTTTAACCGTCGAAGTCGAGTATGAGGTATTTCTCAAAATCTTTTACTTTTGGTGGTTTTTTACCTTTAGCCGGCAAAATAGTATGTCCTTCTTTTTCTAGGTGTGCTGCTTGTGCTTCTGTACTTCCAGGAAATTTAGGGTTTAAACTACCATCTGCCTTAATTACTCGCCAATAGGGTGTTATTGGTTTCCGTCCCCTTCGTAAATCCTCCTCTGCTGTTTCCGCTACAATGCGAAGAAAAATTCCCGTTGTCATCGGACAGGCTGAATCGGCGTGGGCATCTTTGGCTAATCTCTCCCTGATCTGAGTTACAGTAACAAGCTTTCCTTTTTGGACTTTGCAAATTAATGCATCTACATCCAACGGCCTGGGAATAAGCATTGTTCCTGTCCCGAATCTTTTTTGCATTTTTGGGGGAATATCAACCACTTTGCCATGGCTGGGATGCTTTTTTTCTAATTTCTCTCGCCAAGATGTGCGTGACTTAAATTTATTTGTCATTTTCTCCATCTCCTTATCGTTTATCATATTGTATACATTTTCTTAATCGATGTCGAGAGCCCAAGGGAAGGCAGCTTGGCGTCAAAAAAAACTAGCTTGACGGATTAAAATAGAGTAGTATAATCTGCGATTAATTATATATTTAGGAGGACAAAGTTGTTTTTTAATCGAAGAATTCCTTTTTTTATGCGAGAGGCCTATTATTATGATTCTTTAGGTATTATTGCTCCTTTTTTAGGGGTGGCCCTGATGCATTGGATAGACATAAGATCCGTATTTATTATTAGTTTTTGCCTGATCGCTATTTCTTCTCTGATAATGTTTTTATCGACTCGCTACCCCTTTCCAGATTTTTCTTCTCCCTTTTCTTCATCTATTTCTGACCACCGTAGGTGACTTGTGGAGGAGACACTGAAGCTGAAATCCAAACAGGTTGCCAGTGAGTAGCGAAAAAGAGTTATGAGGAAATGATAATGAGTTTAATCCAAATACTCGATTATTCACTAACGACCAAATACTAACGACTATTTTAGAGGAGGGGTTTTAATAGCAATAGCGCCTGTGGGACATATTTCGGCAAGTTCTTCAGAGAAATCGCATTTTGTACTGCTTGAAGATTCATTGAAGGCCAGCATCACTTTAGCATCGAATCCTCGCTCAACAAACCCAAGAAGATCAATTTTTTTAATTTCTCTACAAAAACGAACACAAATTCCACATAATATACATTTATTAGACTCAAGAATAATTTCGGGATGAGAGTCATCAACTATATACTCACGCCTGACACCGGCCAAACGTTCTGGGTTTACCTTGTATTCGGTAGCTAACTTGCGAAGACTGCAATCATCGGTTTTCTTACACTCACACTCTAAACATCGGCCGGCTTCTTTTTTAGCCGCCTCTCCCCTAAAACCAACCTCAATCTCTTTAAAGTTAGTAGTTCTATCGGAGATAGGAATCTGAGGCATATTAGCTCGAGGAATTTTTTGAATATTTTGGAAGAAAGCCTCTGGCACCTCACTGAGCTCGCCCATAGAAGAATTGTATGGCCTTGAGTTAGGAGCTGCTTTTTCTCCTTTTAAATATTGATCAATCTCCGCTGCTGTCTGCTTCGCATCTCCTATAGCTCTTGCCGCTGTATCCGGGCCGGTAACACAGTCTCCAGCAGCAAAAACCCCTTCAAGATTAGTCTGATAAGTAAGGGGGTCAACATCAATAGTCCCATATTTTGTCAACTTAATTCCCTCGTTTTTTATATAAGAGGTATCGACTTTCTGTCCTATGGCCGCTATGACCGTATCGGCAAATATTATAAATTCTGAGCCTTTTATAGGTAGCGGCCTTCTTCTGCCGCTGGCATCAGGTTCACCAAGCTTCATCTTAATACATTCCATCTTAACTTTCTCTTTATTTCGGCTTAACTTGATAGGGGCAGCTAAAAAATGAATCTTCACCCCTTCTTTTTTGGCTTCCTCAACCTCAACATTATAGGCTGGCATTTCCTTCTCAGTTCGCCGATAGAGAATAGTTACCTCTTCTGCACCCAGTCTAAGAGAGGTTCTAGCGGCATCAACGGCTGTGTTACCACCTCCAACAACAATTACACTCCTACCTACGTTCAAACTTTTTCCTGAAACAATATCTTTAAGAAATTCTATCCCCCAAAGAACACCATCGGTATCTTCTCCTTCGACCCTCATTCTGGCCGAATTCTGAGCCCCTATGGTTAAAAGTATGGCTTTGAATCCATCACTCTTGAGACTATCTATAGTGATATCCTTCCCTAAAGCTAGACCGTATTTAACTTCGGCTCCTAAATCAATAATGGCTTGTACTTCCTTATCTAATACTGATTTGGGAAGGCGATAGGAGGGTATTCCATATTGAAGCATCCCACCAGCCTTTGGGTGAGCCTCAAAAATTGCTACTTTATGACCAGCTTGAAGTAAAAAATAGGCCGCGGTAAGTCCTGCTGGGCCGGCTCCTATTATGGCAACCTTATGGCCCGTTTCTTTCGCTATACTGGGTAAATAAACTTTTTTACTATTCAGATCCTTATCAGCGGTAAATCTTTTGAGAGAACAGATAGAGACAGGCCCCTCAAGACAATTCCTGCGACATTCGGCCTCGCAGGGTCTTGGACAAATACGACCCAGAGAAGCAGGTAAAGGAATGCTCTTTTTAATAAGTTTAATCGCCTCCTCGTCCTCTCCTCTAGCAATATGAGAAAGATACCCTTGAACATCACAACCAGCAGGGCAAGCAATTTGACAAGGACTCAGGCAATCACCCGAGTGTTCGGAAAGGAGTAGTTCAAGGCAAAGCTTTCGGGTCGCTCTGACATTATCAGAGTCGGTTATTATCCTCATTCCTTCTTTAATATAAGTACTACAGGCACGGACAAGATTTTCTTCTCCTTCTACTTCAACCACACAAACCCCACAAGAGGCAAATGGCTCTAAGCCAAGATAATAACATAAGGTAGGGATAAATATCTCATTCTTCTTTGCTGCCTCTAAAATAGTAGAACCTTCTTCGGTGCTTATCCTTTTACCATTAATAGTTAGATTAATCTTGCCCATTGTTATTATCGTATTGCGTCGTGCGTGATGCGCATTGCGTATAACTCCCTCTACCCAACTATAAGCTGCAAGCTA
>JAUVZS010000245.1:0-3009 GCA_030602435.1 Clostridia bacterium | reverse complement strand
TTTGACTTTTGTCTATATCCTTAAAATCTTCTTCTTTAACCAATCGGTGTATTTTTATTTTCCATTTCATATTAAAAGAATTTCTCTACAATTCCTCAATATCTATATAATCAGATAAATCTGAATCCTTTTCTCTTTCCCTGGCTAAATACCCTAACATTATATCTTCTACAGCATCAAGCATTCTTTCCATTTTTTCATATTTTTCCATATCCATCAATACAGCCATAAATTTTTTCCTTTTCTCAATTATGATCCTGGTGCCTTTTGCCTTTTCCAGTATTTCATCAAAATTTGTTCTTAACTCTGAAACTCCTACTAGTGTAGTATTCTTTTTAATAGTACGCATCTTTCTCACCCCCAATATAAACTATACACTAAAATATATCAATTGTCAAGTTATTTGTCAATTTTTTTACATTATTTTTGACATTTAAATGTCATTTAAATGCATTATTTTACATAACTTCCTATCTAACTTTACAAAACCTGAGTTAATATGCTCGGGTAAATAGCTTTAGCTATTTAGCCAAAAATCGACCAGATAAGTAGGCTTCTCAGATTTATCTTCATCATATCTTTGTTTAAAATAAAGGAAGTTTTGGGGAAATATAACTTTAACCTAGATTCTCTCGGTGTAGAAAATTGACATAAATATTTTCGCATATAGAATTAAGAGAGAATGCGGTAGATATAATCAATTCAGATTGAGTAATGACTAAAAAGAAGAGAATTATAGTTAAATCACATGTTGTAAAACGGCTGAAAAGAGAAAAAGTATATAAAATTGACGAGGATATACTAATTCAGGCTGTAAAAGAACCAGATGAAGTTGTAAAGGGAAAAGGAGAAAGATTCATTGCTCATAAAATTTTGGGAGAGGAATATATACTTAGAGTTATCTATGAGGAATATCAAGATGAAATTCAGATAATTATCTTCTATCGAGCCAAAAAGAAAAGGTATTTTAGAGGAGGAAAATGAAATTAAAGTATAATCTGGAAGACAATATTCTGGTGATTACCTTAAAAGATAAACCTTTATCTTATGGGGAAGAGATTTCTGAAAATATTATTGCTCACTATTCAGATAAAGATGAACTTGTTGAAATAGAAATTCTTGATGCAAGTAAGTTCTTAAAGGTTAAAAAGGAAGTTATAATTCCAGAAAAAACCACAGTTTAGGTCCTTGCCATCTGGCTATATCGATTCATATTACGCAACTTAATTGGATAGATGGACCACTCTGTCCTCTGGGAGGACTCTATGAGGAGGCTTATATCCAGCGGGATAGAGTTATTTATAGAGGTAGGGCCAGGCAAAGTTCTCGAGGGACTTTTACACCGTATAGACAGAAAAGCAAATATTTTAGGAGCCCAGACGCCAGAAGATATTCAGAAAATAAAGAAAGTTTTAGTGGAATTTTAGCTTTCTACCGATAAGGGTGAATAACAAAGCTGCCAAGAGACCCAGCCCCGCTCCATAAAGAAAACTTGCAGCTTACAGCTTTTCCAATCTACGTTTATCTGCCTTCAATTTGAACGCAGATTTACAAAGATGAGGGAAGGCAACCAAAGCTGAATAGTAGACTAAAAGCAGCCAGGAAGGGAAAGGCTTTACATAAGGGCAGATTAAATTAGATAAGATATTCGGCTGAGAAAAACTGAGGAAACCAGTTATCTTTAAAAGAAGACTAATAGCCAGCCACTCACTAGCTGCCACCCATTGAGCTAGTCCCAGACTTACCAGGCTCAAACCCACCAACAAAAACCCCAGAGCTAAGATGATACTTATCAAGGGAGCAACAATCAAATTAGTGAGGACTCCAATTAGAGGCAGTCGATTGAAATAAAAAGCGAGGAGAGGGAGTATAGAAAGTTGAGCAGCTAAAGATATAGCTAGAGATTTTCCCAGCCAAGGAGGTGTTTTCTTTAATTTCATTTTTTGTGAAGCATCGCCGGAAGAAGTATTGTCTCTCATACGTGATGCAATGGAATTTCCTAAGGCTTTCAGATGAGGAGTAAGGTAGATTATTCCTCCCACAGCAGTAAAGGAAAGCTGAAAACTGGCCATAAAGAGAGTGAGAGGGTTAAGAAAAAGAATAATTAAAAAAGCCGAGGAAAGAATGGCTAAAAGAGGAGTCTCTCTATTTATAATTAGAGCTATCAAACCTACTGCCGCCATGAGGGTGGCCCTTAATACAGGAAGGCTGAAACCGGTAAGAAGAGCATAGCCGCCTAAAAGAGGTATGATAATTAAAAAGGCTAATTTAGAAGGGAAAGCTAAGACTCTGAATAAGATGAGAAGAAGGAAAAGAATTAAACCTACGTGAAGGCCACTCACTACTAGAATATGTCCTGTGCCTGTCCTTAAAAAGGATTCCCGCACTTCCAAGGGTAGGGATTCTCTATCTCCTAGCATGATACCCTTTAAGACGGCTGAATGTGGGAGAGGTAGGGTATGCTCGATTACTCTTACTATCCACTCACGGCTTTTATGGGCCCATTTTATTAGGAAACTACCCCCTCCTCTTTTTATTACATCTACCTTTCCCGTGTATAGTTCCACCCAGATACCCCGGTAGGAAAGGTATCTTTGCCAGTTAAATTCTCCTTTTTCTTTCGCTTTCTCGGGTAAACTCAGTTTACCTTCTACTTTTACTGTGTCTCCATAACTATAGTTCTCCAAAGGAAAGTAACATACTATCCATACTCTTCCCTCTGTCCTTCTCTCTTCTCCTAAATTTATCTTCTCTGCTTCCATTATAAAGCGAATTGTTCTTTCTTTGAGCTGGGGATGATTGAGGACCTTGCCTGTGAGCTTGACTTTCTCTTGGGAGGGAGCATACCTCAATATGTGGGAAGAAGAATGAGGAAAATAAGCATAATGAAAACGAAGAGCGCCAATTAAAAGGAAAATAATAAATAAAGAAGAGCTCAGCAGCGCTTTTTTCTTTTTTGAGTAGAAAATGAGGAATAAGCTAAAAAAGGTAAGCAGAGCTAGATAGAGA
>JAUVZS010000125.1:0-4812 GCA_030602435.1 Clostridia bacterium | reverse complement strand
GGCTAAGCCACGTGGTAAGATTTACTGGTTCTAGAGAGGATATTCTCAATATTATGCAAGCTCTAGATTTACTTGTACTTCCTTCTTTGAGCGAGTCTTCCGGCACAGTCTTTATTGAAGCAATGGCTCTTAAAAAACCTGTGGTGGCTACTGAAGTAGGTGGAATCCCCGAGGTAGTAGAAAAAGATGTAACTGGTCTATTAGTCCCTCCCAAGGATCCCGATGCTCTAGCAAAAGCTACTATTTCTTTACTTAAAAATCCTCTTAAAGCATCGGAGATGGGGAAAAAGGGCCGAAAACGAGTGGAAAAATATTTTACTCTTCATGGACATGTGAAAAGAATGGAGAAAGTTTATGAGGAACTTTTAAGGAAGGATAGCTAAAGGAAAAATCATCTTGATCTAAATTGATGCTTATATAACCTGGTATAGACCCCACCTTTAGATAGAAGCTCTTGATGAGAACCAACTTCCTCGATTTTCCTCTCATTGAGTACCACAATTCTATCTGCATGCTGGACAGTGGATAGCCGATGAGCAATAGTAATAGTGCTTCTATCGTGCATCAACCGCTCCACAGCCTGTTGAATTAGTAACTCGGCCTGGGCATCTACAGCAGAGGTAGCCTCATCGAAGATAAGTATAGGAGGATCTTTTAAAATGGCTCTGGCAATGGCGATACGCTGTCTTTCTCCTCCTGAGAGTTTTAGCCCTCGCTCACCCACTTGCGTCTCATATCCAGATGGTTGCTCTATAATAAAGTCATGGGCGTTGGCCTTCTTGGCCGCCATAATAATTTCCTCATCAGAAGCTTCTGCTTTACCATAGGCAATATTGTCCCTAATACTCCCATTAAAAAGAATAGCTTCCTGGCTTACAATACTTATTTGCTTTCTAAGACTGGCTAATTTTATTTTTTTAATATTATGTCCATCTATAGTGATAGTTCCTGATAGAGGATCATAAAACCGAGGAATAAGACTGACCAAACTGGTTTTCCCAGCACCACTTGGGCCCACTAAAGCTATCCTTTCGCCGGGCCTCACTTCTAAATTGATCCCCTCTAAGACTAATTCTTTCTTGTTATAACCAAAGTAAACATCTTTGAACCGCACATAACCTTTTACTCGAGGTATCTCCCCTGCTCCAGGTATTTCTTTTATCTCAGGTTGAATATCTAAAACCTCAAAAATTCTCTCGGCAGAAGCTAAACCTTGTTGGTAAACGCCAAAAGCTTGACTTATTTGAGTTAAAGGATAAATTGCCATGGCAATATACCCCAAAAAAGTAATTAGCTCCCCGGTAGTCAACACTCCTCTTACCACCTCTCTGCCTCCGTACCAGAGGATACCGGTCAACCCTATAAGAGTCAACATTTCCATAACTGGTGTAAGAGCAGCGATAAGACGAGTCCTCTTAATTGACAATTGAAGAGTTTTCATAGTCTCATCTTTAAACCTTTTAATTTCCCGTTTCTCCATGCCAAAGGATTTTATTATCTCAACTCCCCCTATCGTTTCCTGCAGGATTGAAGAAATATTGGCTATTTTAGCCTGGATTGAGCTGCTAAATCCCCTTATCCACAAACCAAATTTGTTAGCCGTAAAGATAAGGAGGGGACCAATGGCTAAAGCAAAAAGGGAGAGACGCCAATGGATATAGAAGATTAAACCGAGAATACCTATTAACATAAGACAGTTCGCCACAAAACTAACCCCAGTATTAACTAGGGCATTTTGGAGCTGATCCACATCGTTTATGACTCGGGATACAATTTCCCCTGTGCGTTTCCTTCGGTAAAAGTTCAAAGAAAGGCTTTGTAGATGCTCATAAGTTTGGTTGCGCACATCGGTGATTACCCTAAAGCCAACGAGAGCCATTAGATAATTCTGTCCATAAGAAAATAGACCCTTTAAGACAGCTAATATCACTATACTTAGAGCAATTAAACTTAATAGCTTAATGCTTTTTTCTCCCAGAATAACCGAATCAATCAAATTTCTCCCAACGATCCAGGGGATGGCCAAAGTAGTCAAAGTGGTAAATACTATACAAACTACAGCTAATATTAAAAGAACTTGATATGGCCGGAAATAACCTAGCAAACGGTGCGGTATACTCATACCTTTATCTCCTCGAGAATAACTGTAGCTACCTTATCGGCTGCTCCTTTTCCACCGGCTACTTTCCTGAGTTCTTCTTTCATCCTGGCAAGCTCATGGGTATTCCTCAATAATTTTACCACTTCTTTGGCTGTATCCTCAGCTTCAATCACTCCTCTTATCTCAGGCACAATCTCCCTGCCCGCTCGTATATTAGGTATGGCTGTAAACTTGATACGCTTACTATGCCATCTTACTATCCATCTTTTAATACAAGGGCCAAATAATGGCAGCCCACCTACCAATCCTGCTAGACCATCAAGAGGTATTGCTTCTGGCTTGTTCAGGGGAACGGTTACCATCATCGGAGTGCCCAGATAGGTCGATTCCAGTGTGTTAGTACCTGGAATAGTGATAATCAAATGAGAAATGTTTATAGCTTCGTATCGCTTTTTCTCCACCAGCAAGACTTCTAAGCCGGATTCAGTAATCAATTTCCATTGATCACTCTCTCTCTTCAGTTTAACTCTCACTCCTGGAAATGCTTTACTTAACTTGTTCTTACTTCCAGCAGTCAATTCTTCCCGCCGAACAAAAGGAGAAAGAATCAAAAGAAACTGGCTTAAGGAAAACTCTTTCTTAATTAGTTCAGCCGCCTTCAAGAAAAAAGGAGTCATATATCTTATCTCCTGGGATCTGCTTCCAGGAAGAATAGAAATAACGAAATGCTCAGAATCAAGTCCCCAATAATTAAATGTCTCCTTAGCAGACATTGTTAGTTTGATTCCATCTTTAGTCAAATCTCCCACCACCAGGACTTTATCTCCCTCGACTCCCTTAGCTATAAACTTCTCTCTTGCAGCCTGATTGAGCACCATGAATTTTTTAAAATATCTCTTCCACCTTGGTTTCTCTATATAGGCTACGGCAGGAAGGCCCAGACGTCTGGAAAGAACGATCGCATGGAACGGATCGCCTCCCAGGAAAACAACAACCCCTCTCTTTACCTTCCGGAATGAAGAAGGTTTAATACCTAAAAAAAGGTACTTCAAATACTGGGACGGCCCTACTACGGTATCTACCTCGGCAAAGCTCTCTGCTACTTGCCTCTCCATTCCGCTGGCATATTGACAGGGAGGGATAACCACAGTAATTCTTGTTTCTTTTTTTCTTTCTTTTAGTTTTTCTGCCGTTGGCTTTACCCATCCCATAAGCTCACCCGGACTATTGGTTACCATAAAGACATACATGGGAGAAACCTCAAAATGGAGCGGCATTTAACATATTCACTTTAAGCAGAATCTTCTTGCGCAATACGAATCACGTATCTGGTTGTTCATTATCTTTATCGATGAACTATGAGCAATGAACTATGAACTATTTACCATCTCCACAACAATTCTAGCTGCTCGATCTACTGCTCCTGGTTTACCCAACTTCTCAGTCACTTTCCTTAACTTAACTCTCATTTTTTCTAATTTCTCTTTCTCTCCCAGCAGTTCCAAGGCTATGCTAGTTAAACGTTTCACCCTAAGGCGAAATCCTATCAACTCAGGAACAATTTCTTCTCCAACTATAATATTAGGAAGGGCTATATAAGGCAACTTTATTAGAATCTGTCCTATCAACCAGGTACTGAAGGAAGTCTTATAAATAACAATCATGGGAGTATCAAGAAAAGCTGCTTCCAGAGTAGCCGTTCCCGAAGCAGTAATGAGTAAGTCAGAAACATTCATTAGATCATAGGTGCTATCAGAAATAATCTTGAGAGGTAGGTCGGTTCCAGCAACAATTCTGGTAATTTCACTATGAAAAACAGGAGAAGCCTCGGCAAGTAAAAATTGAATGTCTTTAAATTCTTTGGTTAATTTGGCAGCAACTTTTAAAATAAGGGGCAAGAGTTTTTCTATTTCATGTTTCCGACTACCGGGAAGAAGGCCAACTATTAATCTTTCAGCCACAAGATTAAACTTTCGCAAAGTCTCTTCTTTGCTCATGCTGGGCCTGACCAGATCCACCAAAGGATACCCCACAAAACTAACATTTGCTCCTGCCTTTCTATAAGTCTCGGCTTCAAAAGAAAAGATAGCAACAATTCTATCAATATTTCTGGAAATCCTTCTGGTTTGCCAATCATTCAATGCCCAGACAGGAGGAGCAATATAATAGAGAGTCAAGAGCCCCAACTTTTTAGCTAATCTAGCAATTCTTAAATTGAAATCCCGGCTATCCACCAGAATCACTAAATCAGGGCGCTCTTCCTCAAGAGCTTTGCTGAGTCTTGCTTTTATTTTCCAAAAGGAGGGATAATACTTAACTCCTTCCATGATGCCTACTGCTCCCATATGTACGGTTTTATCTGTTATCTCTACCCCTGCCTCTTCCATCTTCTCCCCACCGATTCCGAAAAAGTCTATTCCGGCATCAAGCCTTCTTACCGCTCGGACCAAATGAGCCGCATGGAGGTCACCTGAAACCTCACCGGCACAGATCATAACTTTCCGCTTTGACACAGAATCGCTCCCAATTTCGTTGCTGGTTGCTCACCGCTCGATACTAAATTCTTTTTTCCTTCTTTTGGAGATGCGAGCGACCAGCGACCAGCAACGAATTATCAATTAATCTGGTTTTTCCTATTTTTACTGCCAGAGCAATAAGCACTTCTCCCCTTATATCTTCTACCTTCTCCAAAGTCTCTAGATTAACTACAG
>JAUVZS010000154.1:0-4235 GCA_030602435.1 Clostridia bacterium | reverse complement strand
ATCTCGTTATGGTTTAGTTCGGGGAAAACATCCCAGAAAGCAGGGATTTTGCTATTTTCATTAAATTGAGTTTTAAGTCTATGAGCTACTACATCTGTTAGCCCTTCTACTCCATAAATAAGAGGTATTTTCCCAATTAGCTCTTGAGAGAGGGATTTAGCAGGATTTTTACTTAATGGTACGTTTGGAGCGAATCTGTCTCGGATCTCGCTTAAGACTCGAAATAGCTCATCATAATCTCCTTCATCTATCCCTCTCAGTCTTTCCAGAATCTTGAGCATAGAAATAAATAGATATCCCACAGTAGTACGGGGAGGCATGCCGGAAGGAACTAAGAGGCAAGGGATTTTATCCTTTTTGCTTAGTTCTTTTAACTTTCCTCCACTGCAGATAGAGAGAGCCAGGGACTCTCTTTTAATAGTTTCTTTATAAGTTCTGAGAGTTTCCTCAGTATTTCCAGAATAACTAACTATAAAAACGAGGGTTTTTTTATCTACTACCGAAGGTAGAGTATAGCTGCGGTTTACCCAAATGGGGAGCTCTAATTTTTCAGAAAAGAGAGTTTTTAGTATATCTCCTCCAATGGCTGACCCTCCCAATCCGCATACCACAACCTTGGTAACTTCCTGAGAAAATCCCTCTGGTATAGCTAAATCTTCTCCTAACTTAACGGCCTTTTGACATTGAAGAGGAAACTCAAGCAAAAGCTCTCTCATCTTACTTTTATCAATCTTCTCCATTCTTTCCAAGCTATCCAGCACTTTACCCTCCTTTAACCTTCTTCCAAAATCCTTTTAATTTTCTTAGATAGTCTTCTCTGAGCGAAACGTCTAGCCTCATAAGATGTGCTCAATTTAAGCAGCTTTGAAGCTATTTCTTCTGTTTCCTCCCATCTTATACCTCTGATTACTTTCTTTATCTCCAAAAGGGAAGTTGGAGATACACTGAATTCATCCACTCCTAATCCTAAGAGAATCAAGACAAATAAAGGGTCGCTGGCCATCTCTCCGCAGGCCCCCACCCAGATGTTTTCCCGATGAGCACATTTTACTACATTATCAATCAGCCTTAAAATAGTAGGGTGCAGGGGTTGGTAAAGATAGGCTACTTTTTCATTCACCCGGTCTACGGCCAGGCTATATTGAATAAGATCATTTGTTCCCAGGCTGAAAAAATCTACCTCTTTGGCCATAAGGTCAGCTATTATGGCTGCGGAAGGAATCTCAATCATAGCTCCTACTTCTATGTCTTCGGCGAAAGATAGGCCGTCCTTTTTTAACTCCTCCTTTACCTCAAAGAGAATCTGGTCAGCCTTCCGGATCTCCTCTATGCCAGAAATCATAGGATACATAATTTTCACTTTACCGAATTGGCTTGCTCTTAAAATGGCTCTAAGTTGAACCTTAAAAATATCGACCCTTTCCAAACACAGTCTTATAGCTCTCCAACCCATAAAGGGATTTATCTGTTTAGGCACAGGAAAATGGGAAATAAATTTATCTCCTCCTAGATCTAATGTTCGAATGATCACGGTATTAGGAGTTGTTTTATGAGCTACTGTTTTATAAGCTTTCAGCTGTTCTTCTTCACTGGGTAGTGTTGTTCTATTCATATAAAGGTACTCGGTCCTGAATAATCCCACTCCTTCAGCCCCATCTTTTAAGGCAATATCTATCTCTTCTGAGCCAGCAATATTAACTCCCAGTTCTATTTCCCGACCATCCAGAGTTTGAGCAGGCAGAGTCTTTAAGGCTTCCAGTTTTTTCTTGTAAGAGAAGAATTCCTCTTCTTCCTTTTGATATTTCTCTATTTGAGAGGGAGTGGGATTGATTATCACCCTACCCGTATTTCCATCTAAAATAATTACAGAGCCAGGTTTAACTTTTTGGGTTATGTCTCCCATTCCCACCACCGCAGGAATTTCTAGGCTCCGAGCCATAATGGCAGTATGAGATGTTCTTCCTCCAATATCTGTGGCGAAGCCCAATATCTTACCTTTCTGCATAGAAGCAGTATCTGAAGGAGCAAGGTCGTAAGCTACTATTATTATACTTTCCTCAAGATGGGAAAGAGTGAAGGTTGGTTTGTTTAATAAGTTACGCAGAATGCGTTCTCCTATATCTTCTACATCCCTGAATCTTTCCTGGATAAACCCTGCCTGAGCAGAAGCAAATTTTTTTGGGAAAGCCTTGAAAGTATTCCTGAGAGAAGTTTCTGCGTTTAAGCGTTCTTTTTTTATTCTCTCTATAGTATTGTCGATAAGAAGAGGGTCTTCCAGAATGGATAAATGGGCCTGGAAGATGTAGGATTCTCTTATTCCAATTTTTTTCTTTACTCTTTCTTTAATCTCTTCTAATTGTTTTTTTGATTCCTCAACTGCTTCTTTAAATCTTTCTATCTCTTTTCCAACCTGTTCTTTTTTGATTTTATATTCAAGAATAGGAAAGTCCTCCTTCTCCAGAATATACACCTTTCCTATAACAATTCCAGGGGATGCAGCTATTCCTCTAAGCACAGATTTTCTCCTTGTTTTTGATAATATTTTAGGGTCTCACCTGCTAGACAAACTGAGCCAGTGACACAAATTAAATCCTCTGAGGAAGCTAAAGACCGAGCGTAAAAAGCGGCATTACTTATCTCTTTCTTAATTATTATCTTTTTTGCCTCACAGAACTTTTCTATCTTCCTTTTTAAATCTAGAGGCTCCAGAGCCCTGGGACTATTCACTTTAGTAAGAATAATTCTATCTGCCAAAGGACAAAGGGCCCGACCTATACCTTCTACATCTTTGTTTTTTAAAATGCTAAGGATTAAGACAATCCCTTTTTCTGGAAAAGTCTCTTTTAGATATTTTGCCAGCGCTTTGGCAGAAGCTTCATTATGGGCGCAATCTACCAGAAGCAGTGGCTTAGTTGAGAGGATTTGAATTCTTCCAGGCCATTTTACTTTTTTTAGTCCTTGCACAACAGCTTCTGGAGGGGTAA
The DNA here is from genome assembly GCA_030602435.1 of Clostridia bacterium. Taxonomy (GTDB): domain Bacteria; phylum Aerophobota; class Aerophobia; order Aerophobales; family AE-B3A; genus JAUWRC01. The sequence goes on along the minus strand of JAUVZS010000154.1, from coordinate 1,251 downwards.
AAACTCCATATCTCTCAAGTAAATCTATCGCTCCGATAGCCGTAGCTGCATTTATAAGCTGGTGCCCGCCGGCAAGAGAAAGATAAAGATGGTTATAACCTTGTTTTGTAGTCTCTACTCGAAAAGTCTGATTATACAGATTCGACTCTATTCTTTTAAATCTAATGTCTTTACCTACTTTATATAATCGAGCTTTTTTCTCTCTTGCAACCTGTTCAATTACTTCCATAACGCTGGTATCTTGCGGAGAAGTTATAACAGTTGATCCTTTCTTAATGATACCAGCTTTCTCTTTAGCTATGGAAACAAGCTCTTTTCCTAATTCTCTAGTGTGGTCAAGGCTTATCTGTGTGATAACAGCCACTAACGGATAGATGACATTGGTAGCATCTAATCTTCCTCCCAGTCCCACTTCGAGGATAGCCAAATCCACCTTCTGGTTAAAAAAATAGAGAAAAGCAAGAGCAGTATAAATCTCAAAAAATGTGAAAGGTATTTGGTAAGAAGAGGTTTTCAGTCTGGACTTTATTTGAGAGAGAAAATAGGCGAATTCCTCCTTTTTGATTAAATCATCTCCTACCCTTATTCTTTCCCGAGGGCTAATGAGATGGGGAGAGGTATATAGTCCTACCTTTAGACCACCTCTCTTTAGGATAGAGGCTATTATAGCTGCTGTAGACCCTTTACCCTTAGTTCCAGCAATGTGAATGGTTCTTAAGTGCTGATGGGGATTTCCCACCAGGCTTAAAAGATACCTCATTTTTCGAAGATCGAAAAATTTCTTCTTGTAAGGAATCCATTCTTTTTTCTCGTAATTGACAAAGGAATCTACATATTTTAAAGCTTCTTTATAGGACCACATTTTTTCGTATTACGTGATGCGTCGTGCGTATTGCGTATAGTTCCTTCTCCCCTGAGGGGAGAAGGATAAGATGAGGGGTCATAGCTTAGTTCATAGTTCTGATTTTGTAGCGGTCGGATTCATCCGACAATTGTGCCATATTCTGAGTTGATATGCTCGGCTGAATAGCTCTGGCTATTCAGCCAAATAGCTTTGGCTATTTAGTCATAAATGACACCGCTACATTTTTTCATAAATAGGGAACTCTTTACAGAGTTCCTCTACATCTCTCTTAATTCTCTTTCTAAGATTGCTATCTTCTGGATTGTGTAATATTTTGCTTATCCATTCTCCGATCAGTTTCATCTCTGGCTCCTTCATTCCTCGGGTGGTAAGAGCAGGAGTTCCTG
>JAUVZS010000133.1:0-4644 GCA_030602435.1 Clostridia bacterium | reverse complement strand
GGTCCAGCCAGCCTGTATTCTTTGGGAACACGAACATCGTCATAGTAGACAGATGCATTGTGTGATGTCCTGAAACCCAACTTTTTTTCCGGTTTGCCAAAGGATAGGCCAGGCGCATCCCCCGGTACAAATATTATCGCTATCCCTTCGTCGCCCAGATTTGGGTCAGTGGTGCAGATTGTTAAATACATCTCTGCGTTATCACCATTAAGAGGCCAAACTTTGCTTCCGTTGATTACCCACTCATCTCCGTCTAACCTGGCGATTGTTTGGATGGTTCTGCCATGCATATCAAAATTTTCGATGTCACAACCTCCCTCTGGCTCCGACATTGAAAAGCAACTGCGTACAAACTTGTCACCGCAGAAGACAGGGACAAACCTGTCAATGACCGCCTTATTCCCTACTATTATAGCCCCGCCGAGGTGTATGCCAGCACTTTGTCCTACCATCACGCTTATGCCGGCATCGCCTCGTGCCAGTTCTTCCGTAATAATGGTGTGATAAAAAGGAGATGGATCCACCCCTAAGCCACTGTATTCCTTGGGATAGCCCATCCGCACTACATCCATATCAGTGAGTTTTTGCAGAATCTCTTCTACAAGCTCCTCGTCTTCTTCCAATTTTTGCCGGTTCGGCATGATTTCCTTATCTACGAATTCTCTAATTAGTTTTCGGATGGCTTTGTCTTCTTCGGTAAGTAAGTCGCTTAAATACATTACTCCCTCCCTTATTTCATGTTAGTATTATCAAAAATTAAGTAACTCTCAGCTAAGGCAAGCCGACCGAAAAATCAGTTTATCCTCACCCCTCTTTTGTGTAAATCATGTAGCACTCATCATCACCTTTCCATAGAGTCTTGAGGATAGTCTTTTTGTATCCCGGAACCATATACTTGAGAAAGGCGTCTGATGTTGCCTGACAGCGAATACATACAGGAGTATCTGCGTAGCCCAATTCCTTACCTGCTTCCCAAAGACCGCATTTCGTGATTCTAAGTTTTTTGTTTTCAATGTCCCAGTGAAGTTCTTCATCTAAAAGAGGTGCAGTCATCAAAATACCCTTGGCGAAGTCTCCAAAACCTTTTCCAAGCTTGCCAGCATCCTTTAGCTTCTTTATTCTTGATTCGGCTAGTTCCTCAAAGGCCTTTCTGGCTGTTTCCTCGCCGGCTTCTCTAATTAAGGAACAACCCAAGACAACAAGCGTTTCTCTTAAAGTTTCGGCTATTGCTTTTTCTCTTTCGGTTAACTCTGCCATAGTTTTCCTCCTTCAAATTTTCACTCCTAAAGGTAACTAAATTCCTTAAAGCGTCTTGGTAGACTGACACCTCTATTTGAGTTTTTTCCCTTCCACCAGGGTGCTTGTAATATAATCTAAAGCACTTCTGGCGTGGGGAACCTCTTTCTTCTGTTTTGAAGCCCAGATAGTTTCGGGTCGAGCTTGAAGAAGCAAAATATTTTCTTCAGTAGGCAGGTCCTTATCAATAGCCCATTCCATATCCTGCGGCTCTCCGCCAAAAAGCCTTTCCCCCTGTTTACCAAGATTCACCAGTTTCCCAATTTCTTCATCAGTCAAGCAAAATTCCTTTTGTCGTTCTACAGGCACCTCTTTAAACTCCACTATTCTCTTGTCGCTGTCATAAATGTATTCTTCTTCCTTACGCCCTAGCCTTCTTTCTTCAATTTCCAAAGTTATCTTATTTATCTTAAAACGGTCAGGTTCTACTCTCCCTGATACCACACTCTCACCCAGACCCCAATTGGCTTCTATAGTTATTTTCGACCTGTCCCCAGTAACAGGATTTAAGGTGAACATTATACCAGCGGCCTTGGCGTTTACCATCTTGATAACAGCTACCCCGATAGGCCATATTCCTGACCCCAGTCCCTTTTCAGTTCTGAACATGATAGCTCTCGGGGTAAAGGTACTGCCCCAGCAGCGGATTACATGGGTAATCACCTCACCGGCACCACGGACATAGAGATAGGTCTCAAACTGACCTGGCATGCTAACTGCTCCGCTAGAACGAACTGAAACCTCAACAGCATCCCTGCCTATTTCCTCGCAGAGGGTATGGTAAGCATCAATAATTTCCGTCTCCATATTCTCCGGCATCGTCTTATCTTCTATCATTTTCCTAATGGCTTTACTGGCAGCTTCCGCTTCACTCGCTTTCTTGCGCGTCTCAGTGCTGTAATTTTGCTGAAGATACTCATGAATCTCCTGGCCAACACCGGTCTCTTTCATAAAGCGCTCATAGCCAACTACGGAAAGCGCAAAGCCAGGAGGTGCAGGTAATCCCATATTACTCATCTCTCCCAGATTTGCGCATTTCTTACCGACAATATTGAGAGCACTTTTATCAAGCTCTCTCATCCAATATATCAGCTTTTGCTCCATTATAAATTCTCCAAATCTAAATGCTCTCCTTTTCTATATCGTCGCTCAATTCCAACCAAGATTCTTTAACCAGTTTTTTGTCTTTATAAAAGTTCAACCACTCCTTCACTACCATCAATTCTAATTCGGTCTCCGCTTTTAATTCGGCTCGTTCCGGTTCCGGTTCCAACCACTGCGGGTATCCCATATTCACGAGCAATGATTGCGGCATGAGCCATAACGCCACCAGTATCAGTAACCACTCCCTTTATCCTAGGAAATATAGGTCCCCAAGCCGGGGCAGTTATCGGACATACCAAAATTTCCCCTTCTTGAATAAGGTCGGCTTTATCGGCGGTTCTAATTACCCGAGCTACCCCTTCGACAACCCCTGGTGAGCCTCCTGAGCCCCTTAAGATTCTTTCTTCTTCAACACCAGCCCAAGCCTTTAGCTTTTCAGAGGTGATACCCCACAACATAATTGTAAAGGGCTCGGTTATCTTCTCAGGTATTTTCCCTAGTGCTGGAGGAGGATTCCACTCACCTAAACGCTCTAATATCTCTTCACGACGCTTAACCTTATCAGGTAAGTAACTAGGAGCCCGAGCCGGACTCCCTACCGCCCATGAAATTACTAATTCATAAAGAGCCTGCCTAATCTCGATGCGGTGTAAGTAAAAAATTTGTTCTCTATTTTCCAGAAAGCCAGCATCAACAAGAAGGTCTCCAATTTCCCTTATCTTGTTCCAGAAGATTACGTGATGCCAATGTTCACAATAGAAGGGATGGCTTTCTATGAAGGGATAAACGGTTCTTGTTGTCTTAAGGAGTTGGTCAAAGGTTTCTTTATATTCTTCACTAGGGAGTAGATTCCTATATTCCTCAGTTATCCTGTCCCGCTCCTCCCCCAATTTTTCAAAAGGTCTATCTATTTCTTCGCCTTGTCTTGCCCTCTTTATATAATCCACCATACCTCGGAAAGGTATTCTAAGGTCATCATTCCAGCCGACATGCTTGTGATAAAAATTACCCATGCCAAGTGCAAAATAAAACCACGGGTCTCGCACTTCCTCCAGCTTCTCCACCCATTCATTTCCGGCTTTATCTTTTCCAAGTTCTACCATTATCTGCTCGGGGGCGATGCCTTGCTCAAAGAGTTCCTCAATCTTTCTATCGACCTTTAGTTTTAGGGCTAGCTTGGCTAATCCCTTCAGCTTCTCATCAGGTACAAGAACATCAACCCTTATACCGGAAACCATTTTCCCCACGGTTATGTCCTTTATCTCTGGGAAAACACTTTGACAGAAACTGGTAAAAGCAAGATAAGCACCATAGCCATTAATTCCCATTTCTGAATGCAATTGCCAATCTTTATACATATTTTCGATAAGACGGTCATAATTCTCAATTAACCTATAGCCAGATGATATACCTACCGCGTCTTTAATTACGCTATCATCTTCAAACTCGGGCAAAGGCTTGATTTGTATTTTTTTCAGTTCCTCGATATTAGCGATAACCTTCTTCTTCCAAAAGTGATATAGCGTTTCAAAATTATCGTAATAATAGCGAACCCGCTCTTCATAAAGAGCCTTTCGCCTCTCTATGGTTTCGGGGTCAGTAACACTATTGGGGCTTATATAAACATAACCGTTTATGACCCTGTGGTCTATCCCCAAGGCCGATGGCACCGGGAAAAAACGTGTAGTATATTGGGAAAGGGCTATTTGCCAGCATTCGGGTAGAATCAAATCAAAGGGAGCCATTGGCTCTGGATGGTGAAGGGTATCAACAAACCATATTTTCCCTTCTTCAAATTCTCTCCTTTCCTCACTAAATAAATAGTAGGAAGGATACATGTCTTGCCACCCTTCGCACCCTTTGGGTGTCTCTACGTCAAAAGGACTGGGCAATTTCACTTCCTCTGGCATCTTAAATACCTCCTATGTTATCTATTATTCTTGGCTGTTCAAAAAATAGCGCAACCTTTTACGGTTGCGCTGTGAAAATTTGGGGTGAACATCCTCCCACGCACCCAAAATTGAATGGGAAGAAAAAATTCAAACACCTTCATTCCTCTTTATCGTTTTCGAATAAAGCTCTCCGTGTTAGCAGGAGACTTTATTTGGATTCTTTAGACTTCTGATATTCATTATACACCTTGATAAATTCATCTACCAGCTTCCTGGCAAATTCAGGTGTATATAAGTGTAGGTCAACCTCCTCAATCGCCTCCTTTTTATTCAACTTTTCCTTAAGTTCCTT
>JAUVZS010000082.1:0-6045 GCA_030602435.1 Clostridia bacterium | reverse complement strand
AGCTACTTCGCTCTTCCCTACTCCGGTGGGCCCTACAATGACCAAAAGAGCATCTAACAACTAACAATCTCTCCTTTGAGGGCCCAACATCCTGCCTTGAGTACTCTTGTCAGGATAAATCTACCTATTAACTCTTCTTTTCCCTTAAATACCACTATTTTATTACCTCGTGTCCTTCCCTCAAGCTCATAAGGATTCTTTTTTGAAACCCCCTCCACAAGAATCTCAAATTTCTTCCCCACCAAAGACTTATTTCTTTCCAGGGTAATCTTTTGTTGGGCCTCGATGAGTTTCCTCAGTCTTTCTCCACCTATCTCATCAGGAACCCTTTCCCTATACTCAGCTGCCTTAGTTCCCTCTAGAGGAGAATAACAAAAAGTAAAGGCTCCATCAAAACGGGCTTTTTCTACTAGATCCAGAGTATCTTGAAAGTCTTCCTCTTCCTCCCCGGGAAATCCTACAATAATATCAGTGGTAAGAGTTATTTCAGGAATCGCCTGGCGCAGCTTATCCACCAGGTTAATATATCCCTCCCGGGTGTACTTCCTGTTCATTCCGGATAGAACCTTGTTAGAACCTGATTGGACAGGTAGATGGAGGTGCTCACAGACCTTGTCCAAATCTCTCATCATCTTGATCAGTTTATCACTTAAATCCTTAGGATGGGAAGTAGTAAATCTTATCCTCCTTATGCCTTCTATTTTATTAACCAAGCCTAAAAGGTGAGCAAAATCTATTCTTTCCTTCAGATCCTTGCCATAGGAATTCACATTCTGCCCCAGAAGAGTTACCTCCTTGTATCCTTGAGGGACGAGTTCCTCCACTTCCTTTAGAATATCATGGGCAAATCTGCTTCTTTCTTTTCCCCGGACATAAGGAACATTACAGAAAGAACAAAAGTTATCACAACCTCTCATTACAGGGACAAAAGCAGTAAATTTTCTCTTTCTTAGCTTTGGTAAATTCTCCGGAATTACCCTGTTATCCTCGACCCTCACTATTTGGCTTTGAGTCTCTCGGGTGCGAATTCTTCCGGCACAACCCTCCCCCGGTTCAGTGTCGCTCTTATGATCCCCGGAAATCTCTCTTAAAACCTCAGGCAGCTCAAAAAAGTTGGAGCTGCCTAAAATAAAGTCAAGATAAGGAGCCTGATGCAGAATCTTGCCAGGTTCTTTCTGTGCCAGACATCCACATAAACCGAGGATAAGATCAGACTTTTTCTCCTTTAGCTTCTTAAGCTCGCCTAATTTGCTCAGGATCTTATGTTTAACCTTTTCCCGAACATAGCAAGTATTAAGCAAGATTACATCTGCCTTCTCGAGATTTTCTGTCAGATAATAACCCCTATCCTTTAATATACCTGCCATAACCTCAGAATCATACTCATTCATCTGACAGCCGTAGGTACGGATGTAGACTTTTGGAGAATTCCTATTGATATATTTATGCCCTCTGTTTGTCATCTCTATTTTACCGGAAACATCTTTGTTTTTTACAAACTCATCTAATTCTATCCATATACACTTTTTAAAGTCAATGCATCCTGCAATAATTGGCCAGATTCTCCGGACCGCCAAAAATCCTTCTTTTGCTTTCAAAAGTTTCCCAGCAGAAATAAATCTTTTCTTTCTCAAGAATAGGGTCTATTTTCTTTTTAAGAAAATTCCCCATTGCCTTTAATTTACCCATACTGGGATGGATAACGATAGAATTACAATCAAGACATTTAGCTATCCTTATTGTCTTATGAAATACTTTCGCAAACAAATCAAGATTAACCAGACTAAACTGGGCAAAGTGTAGAGATGAGACTTTAAGGTTAATTTTAGCAAACGGCTTTATGATCTCTCCTATATCAATCCCCAAGAATAAATCGGAATTAAAGAAGGCAACCTCTATAAATCCTACCTTTTCAAAAATCTTTATAGCTCCAAACCAGCCATATTTTTCATTTTCTGGAAAAGATGCTCTAACAGAGAACTGCACGATTATCTTATCCTAACAATTTTAAAAATTTACTTACACTTTTATAGACATCAGCTACTTTTATTTGGCGTTCCCTTTCATTGGTAATATTATAGAAATTTGCTACCCAAGCTGGACCATTGGATCGTATATCTTTAAACGCCTCTTTGACATGCAATAGACCTTCCCAAAAGACTTCATTGTTCAAATAAGGTTTAAATTCTTCGGCAACAGATAAAGGACCATCTTTATAATTCGCAATCATATAGTAAATATCATATGCGTCCTTCTCTTTATATCTCCCACCTAAAGCAAAAGCTTTCATTACTAAACTACTAACAATACTGGCAACCTTCCATTTACAAGAAGCTTCACCATTACCAGGCAAAATATCCTCAACCTCAGTAACTATAAAATGCTCAAATGCAAGCTGACAACCTTTGGCCTTTAGCGCCTGCAAATCAGTCTGGATTCTGCGGTGAACCGTCTCTCTTCTTTTGTCGCCAAGATGAGAGGTTAGAAAATCTATTCTTATAGTATAAGGTTTATTATCGTGAGGAGAAATCAATGGCCGCTCGAATCGAAATTCAAAAACATCTGCTAATTCATCCTGAACTGCTTGATAACTTCTTTCTTTTATCAAACCTATAATTGTCCCGTATCTTTTCTCGTTTATTTGGGGATTAACAGCGATATCAATATCTATCGAACCTACATGGTTAAAACCCTCCTTCTGATAGCTCTGTGATATAAAATATGGTGCCCACCCACCAATCAAAACTAAATCATCAAAATAGCTCCTCAAGATGACACCTAATTCTAAGATTACAGATTTTGAGGCTTTAACCACCCCATAATCAAATTCATCTGCTCTTCTAATCTTATCCATTTAGTACTTTATCCTCTTTTTACGTAAAAACTCTGCTTGTTCCTTTCCTCTTGCGGGATACTGATTAAGATCTAGGTAAAGCTGCGTATTACAAATTACATCGTTGCCTTCTATGGTTTGCTTTCGGTAAAATATACCTTCATCGTAAGGCTCAATAAGATGGACTGTACCTCCAAATTCAATCTCTTCTAATTCTAACTGTTGAACAATCGTTTTTAGCTCTCCAAGATAATAAAAATGCACATCGTTAAAACGCATAAAAGGTGCGACTAAAGAAGCTCCGGCATGAAGGGTAAAGCAATAAGTAGTTTTGTTTCTTTTAAGTGTATTAGCTACTTTATTCATTAATCCTTGAGGATTTTTTATAGATGAATAATAGGAATGTATAGACTCAGGAGAAATTTTATATTGTCTTGCCCAGTCATCTAGCAACTCAGCTGGACGAGATGAACGAATTTTTTTCTTTTCATCGCGAATTATATAGCCTTGCTTAAGAAGTTTAGCTATAATTTCATGAGTATATCCCAAGGCAACCTCAAAGGTTTGAGATAATTCGTTTATCCTCCATAATCTTTCTGGCTCCTCAAGCAATACCCTAATAATCCTCGTTGCTTTAGGAGAGAATAATTTCTTCAAGATATTGCGTGTTCTCTTTATCTGTTCCTCCCCAACCTTTTCTATGTAGACCTCCTTTGAACTTACATAGCAATTACCAGTAAGGTCTATATAGCCAATATTATTCTCTTTACAGATAGAAGCTCCCTTCTTAGAGATAAAGTCAGAAACAAAAATAGGATAACTGTCTTTTACGGTAGCTACTGCTTTAAGCAAAACAGGGATAGATTGAAGTATTTGCGAAGGAAAACCTCTAGATTTAACTTCAATGATAAGTTTTCTCTTTTTACCTGCCATCTCCACACCAATTATCATATCAGGAATTATCCCTTTGATTTTAGGCTGATGGGCAATTTTTTTGATTTTAAAAGCGGGAATATTCTCTTTTATAAGATTTGGTACTTTATCCAAGATTTGCTTTTCTGAAACCATTTCAATCTTTCCTTTGTTTTCGCTAATTACCGAAATATACCTATTCACCGAAAGATGACTATAAGGTATCATTTCAACCTTTTCTTGTCAAGACTTGATTCTGGGCGGGAAAGAAAAAAATAGAGCGCAAACACTCCACAGGAGGAAGTATACATTCGATAACGCTTTAATATCAAGCGTTTGCGGTAAAGGGCGGTTAATTTACCAATCCCAATGGAATACGCAGCCAAAATTTGCTAAATGTCGCGTGCATGTTTGACTTTATAGTTTAACCACTATTTTACTGAGGGTAAACTATAATATCACCTTTTTTCAGTTATTGAAAACACACCTTTGCTCTTTAAGCTGAGATGACCATGAGGTGAGATTATGATATGATCCAGAGGGGTAATATCAACGGCAAGACATGCTGAAATGAGCTTTTTTGTAACATCTATATCAACTCGGCTTGGTTCCACGCTACCAGAGGGATGATTATGAACGAAAATAACTGCACTGGCGCCTATATCAAGGGCATTTTTTATAACCTGTCTGGGGTAAATAGATGCCTGATCCACAGTTCCTTTCGCTAAATCCTCAATTGATAATATGATATTTGCTCTGTTCAAATATATAACCTTGAAAAACTCTTCTTTTAAATCTCTCATCGATAAAGAGAGATAATCTATGACATCTTTATCATTTTCTATACAGTTCTTCTGGATGATTTCTTCTTTAAGCTGACGTTTAGTAATTTCTGTAGCAGCCATAAGCTGAGCTATCTTTGCAGCACCTAAGCCTTTAATTTTTTCTAAATCAGTTTTTCTGGCATTCAGTAATTCTCTTAATCCTCCGAATTGTTTGATGAGGTCTCTAGCAAATGACACAGCATCTTTTCCTTTTGTACCAGAACGCAGCAATATTGCAATTAATCCAGCATCGGAGACATGATCCGGACCCTTTTCAAGAAGTAGCTCTCTCGGACGTTCATATTTTGGCCAAGTTTTAATAGAATTTCTTATTTTTCCTTTCTTAGTTATCATTTCTCTACGCCCCTAATAATTATCTCTTACCTTCTTCAGCTCTCCTAGAAGAGAAGCCGGGACCCTCATCTTTCCCATGAGGACCTCATCTTTGGCCTCACCATGACAATCCGAGCCCCCGGTAATAAGAAGGCGGTGTTTCTGGGCAATTCTCTTATAATGTTCCACCACCCGGCCATTGTGGGCACTGTGATAAACTTCTATTCCCCTAAGTCCTGCTTTGACCAGCTCGGGGATAAGATCATCTCTTTTTGACAAACGAGGGTGGGCCAGAACAGGAATCCCCTGAAGACCAGAGATCAACTGGATTATCTGGAAGGGAGAAACCTTCAGTCTTCTGACATAGGCAGGTTTTCCAGGATTCAGCCATTCTTCAAAAGCAGCACCTATGGAGGGAACATAGCCACTTTTCACCATTAGCCGGGCGATATGAAGACGGCTTATTACACCGTGGGGGTTGAGCTTCTTTACCTCATTATAGTCAAGCCTCATCCCCAAATCCCCTAATTTGCGGATGAGCTTCCGATTCCTCCTGGCTCGGGCTTCCTGAGATTCCCTGAGTTGGGATAAGAACGCCCCATCCTTCCAATTCAGATAGTAGCCAAGGATGTGAACCTCATCATTCCCCAAATCCGTGCTCATCTCCACGCCTGGTACCACTTCCACTCCTAGCTTCTCCCCTATCCGGATTGCTTCCTCTACTCCATCGACACTATCATGATCGGTAATGGAGATGGCTACCAAACCCAGATCTTTGGCCCTGTTTACCACCTCTTCAGGGGTGTAGGTACCATCAGAATATATGGTGTGAACATGAAGATCTATCTTTTCCATGACCAGAGTCCTACATCATTTCCAGAGCGAAATTTAAGCTAGCTACTGAATGGGTTAGTCCACCCACGGAGATAAAATCTACCCCCGTCTCAGCAACTTCTCTAACATTCTCCAAATTTATTCCTCCAGAGGCCTCAATGAGTATATGTCTCTCGTGGCTTCGAATCCTACTCACCGCCTCCCTCATCTTTCCCTTTTCCATATTATCCAGCATAATTATATCTGCTCCTGCCGCTATGGCTTCTTCCAACTGGGCAAGATTCTCTACCTCCACCTCTATTTTAAGAA
>JAUVZS010000085.1:0-6008 GCA_030602435.1 Clostridia bacterium | reverse complement strand
AAAGGTTTAATGGATGATACGGGTAGACAAAAATTACAAGGAATATATCAAGTACTTAAGAACTTAATCCAAGAATCAGAAGGCAAAAAAAAGGCAAAAAAATCTTTGGAAATAGACAAAATTCTCCATTTGGAGATTATTAGAAGTTGCAAAAATAGGAGAGTGCAAGAATTTTTTTATCAAATTTACGATTTTGTTCAGATATACCAATCTTTAGAAAGCTTACCGAAACAAGACATCACAGAACACATACAGATCGTAAAATCATTGTTGGAGGAGAACAAGAAAGAGGCAAAGAAAAAGCTGACTATGCATCTCGAACATGCCAAAAATTTGACTATAAACAGTTTGAAAAGATATGAAGTTCAACAATTATCGTTATGATAAAGTGTCTAAGTGCCTTCTGAAAGACTGAGGTGGTTTATAGACCCACGTTTGCCCAGAAAAGTGAGCAGAGAATTGGCAAAGGGGAACTCACGAGAGACACGTGCGAGGTGGATAAATAAATTCGGAGTGAAGAAAAACCCGGGGAGCGTATAATGGGGGTAATCAAAGTCAATCTAGCCAGAGGAAAGAAGCTTCCTGTGAAGTATCCTGTGGGTGTTGATATCTTTATGTTGATGGATAAAGATACAGCAGACACTAAATACTTAACTGCCGTACTTACCAAGGTTAAACCAGGCTTGGTGGTAAAACCGTGCCACTCTCACCGAGATATTGAGGAGATCATATATGTTTGCCAAGGAGAAGGAAAGGTATGGGTAGATGGAGACACTGATGAGATCAAAAGAGGTGATTTAGTATTTTTTCCAGCGGACAGTAAACATATGGTAAGAAATACCGGAGATGCTACATTGGAGTTATTATGTTTCTTTTCTTCATCCAATTATAGAAAAGAAGGGCGTTATTTAGTGCACCAAAATATAAATTTTGGAGAAGATTAAAGGCGAAGTTGAGTGAAACTATCTTTTCATAGTTGGGCGTATGGCTCAATGTTTTCTCGTATTCCGTCATATCCACTAGAGGAAACTATAAAGCGAGTGGCAAGGATTGGCTATCAAGGTATAGAAATTGGGGCTGCCAGGCCACACGCCTGGCCTCCAGACTTAGCTAGTAAAGATAGGTTGAAGATCAAAAAATTATTGGCGAGATATGAGTTGGAAGTAGCGGCCATCTGTCCAAATAATGAAAATCTAAATCCAGCAAGTCCGATCAAGCAAGAAAGGTTAGAAGCAATAGAACATTATAGAGATTGTGTGAAATTGGCCGCTGATCTGAAAAGCCCGGTGGTCGTTTTCATCCCCGGGTGGCGCATTTATGGAACAACCTTTTCTCAAGCGTGGAAACGGAGTGTTGAGGCTTTGAAATCTACTCTCGAGTTGGCTGAAAAATTAAACGTATTTGTGGCTATAGAACCAGTTAATTCCTTTCGAACTAATCTCGTAATTCGTTCTGACCAGGCTTTAGCAATGAGGGACGAAGTAAAATCAACCAGGGCAAAGTTGCTATTGGATACAATTCATGTATGGCTAGAAAAAGAAAATCCAGTAGATGTAGTTAATGCATATGGGCAAAATCTGGTCCACATCCATTGTGTTGATGCTGTGCACGGATTATATGAAAGGAAGATACCAGGACAAGGGGAGTTTGGATTCAAAAGTTTTATTGCCGCTCTACGTAAGATCGGTTACCAGGGATATTTATCAGTGGAAGTGTGGGGTATTAGTCCAGATGAAATAGCTCAGCAAAGTTATGCTTTTTTAAACCCCATGGTAAATTCTTACTCAAGTGGAAGGGAAAAATGACACGTAGGAATGGGCAAGAAGCTAGGATTAAACAATGAACAAAGTAGATCCAGTCTTGATGACGGTGGTCAATAACTATCTTCATAGAACAGCCGAGGAAATGGGGATCGCTATGCGCAATACAGCCCTTTCCCCGGTCTTTAATGAGGCTTTAGACTTTTCCTGTGCGGTATTCGATGAAAAAGGAGATATGATGGCTCAAGGAGAACACTGTCCTTCTCAATTAGGAGCCCTTCCGATCGCTATCGGATATTTAATAGAGGAGTTCGGTCTGGAAAGCTTTGGCCCAAAGGATGTCTATCTCTTCAACGACCCTTATAGCGGGATGAACCATTTACCTGAGCATTGTGTAACTAAAGCCATTTATTACAAAGGTCAGAGAGTAGCTATGGGGACATGCATAGGCCATATGGCAGAAACAGGCGGGCTTGCACCAGGAGGATTTCCGGGTGATGCCTCAGAGGTTTTTCACGAAGGTGTGATAATACCCCCGGTCAAAATTATTAAAGCCGGGAAGCGGGATGAGGATCTCTTACGTCTTATTTTGGCCAATGTAAGGACACCGAAATTAAATGAGGGCGATCTAATGGCAATGATAGGGGCTCTTTACGTTGGTGAAAGACGCATAATCGAGCTGATCAGGAAGTACAGTGTTGAGACCTACACCGAGGTTAAGGAGGAGCTAAAGCGTTATGCTGAAATAAGGATGAGAAATAACATTCGAGAGATACCCGACGGGGTATACGAGGCTGAGGATTTCATAATAGATAACGACGGATGGACTGATAAGCCAGCCAAAATGAAGGTTAAAGTAATGGTCAAAGGTGATGAGATTACTGTAGATTTTGCAGGCTCTGATAAACAACGGAAGGGCCCAGTAAACTTAACGCTTACTGCCACTATTTCCGCTGTTTACAACGCTATACTTCACCTTACTGACCCAACTATCCCTGCTAACATTGGGCGTTACCGACCTATTCATGTGATTGCACCAAAGGGAACCATCACTAATCCCTATTTTCCAGCTCCAACCGTAGGGGGTAACTCGGAAACACATCCTCAGACAATAGCACTTATCTGGCGTGCTCTCGCCCCTGCTCTTCCTACCAAAGTGGCTGCTGCTGAAGGAGGTACTGGCATGCTGGTCACTTTTGGGGGAGTACACCCAGAGACCAAAGAACCATATAGCCATATAGTAATCGAGGGTCTAGGGTGGGGTGGTAAAGAGGGAAAGGATGGAAACGACGTTGTAACAGTTGCGAATTCGAATTGTGTAGTAACACCTATAGAAGTTTATGAGACGAGATACCCTGTAAAACACCTCTTCTATGGATTACATGTAAATTCTGGAGGAGCTGGAAAATATAGAGGAGGATTAGGAAGTATTAGAATTATGGAAGTTACCGCGCCTGAGATGACTATTTCTTGCTATCATGAACGTGAAAAATTGAAACCTTGGGGTCTTTTTGGGGGCAAGCCTGCTTTAAATGCCTCCTTTCTCGTAAAAAGAGTAGGTGAACAAGACTTTCGAACCTTTAAAGATGCTTTTGGTGTACGTTGTGCCAGCAAATTTACCAATATAACTCTTCACAAAGGCGATTGTATTAAAATCGTGAGTCCAGGTGGAGGAGGGTTTGGAGACCCCGCTGAAAGAGAAATAGGAAAAATAATTGAGGATATCAAAGAAGGGTACTATACTGCAGAAAATATTCGCGCAAATTATCCTCAGTTCGATGAGATAGAAGAGATGCAAATTCTAGACCCATTAACAGGTATATCAAGATAAAAGGAGAGCAAGCTTAAATCACCATCTAGGAAGAGCTTGAGCTAATTTTGAGAAGTAAGTAAATGATGAAGAAAAAATGGCCATTTTTGGAAATGCTTCCAGAGAAAGATGTTGAAAGAATAAACCTGGCCTCACTTGAAATACTAGAAAAAACCGGTATAGAAATCGACCATCCTCATACATTAGATAGATTACAGGAGACTGGTGCAATAGTTGACCGTCGTGCCAAAAGAGTCAAATTTCCACCGGATATAATAGAATCGTATATAAGAAAGTTACCGAGTAAGGTAATAATGGCTGCCCGAAATCCAGCTAAGGACGTAGTCTTAACCCCCGATGGACCAACGTACGCTCGACCAGTTGGAGGACCCGAATATCTCTATGATCTCCATAGTGGTGAATACCGAAAGATAACTATTTCTGATGTGAAGGATTGGGCAGTGTTAACCGACGCATTAGAAAACCTACATTATTCCATGGGGGTTTATCCAAGTGATGTCCCTTTAGAGGTGCGAGATGTATATGTAGCGGCAACTTTACTGGAAAACACCGAAAAGCATGTCCAAATACAACCTTACAATGCGAGAAACATTGAGCTGATAATTGAAATAGCGGCTGCTATAAGTGGTAGTAAAAAAAGAGTTACCGAAAGACCTCTTGTAAGTATGCTTATCTCTAGTCTCACACCTCTGCGATATCGAACAGAGGATGTGGATATGCTGATGACTTGTGGTAAGCATGGGATACCCGTTATGTTAAATTCTAGCCCAATTAGTGGAGCTACTGGTCCGGTAACTCTTGTTGGAACATTAGCTTTGTTAAATGCCGAGATACTTGCAGCTAATACTCTTCTACAGAGTGCCTATCCAGGCTCCCCTGGCGTGTACGAAATACGCCATCAGGCCCTTGACATGAGAACAGCTCTTAATTCAATGGGGCGCGTAGAAGTAGGAATGATAACCGCAATAGGTGTGCAATTAGCCAAAAAAAACGGTTTTATAGCCGATGCCTTTATTCAAGGCGATGCTATAACGACAGGTGTTCAAATAACTATGGAGAAAACTCTTCAGGCAATACTTGGAGGCTTGGCAGGAGCCAACATAATAGCCGGAGCAGGCTTATTGGAAAGAACACTTTCAACTAGCTTTATCGAGTTAGTAATAGATAATGACTTGATGGGAATGGTCTTTAGAATTTTAAGAGGTGTCAGGGTGGACGAAGAGAGACTGGCTGTTAACGTCATAAAGGATATTGGTCCGGGAGGCCACTTTCTAGACAGTGACCACACCCTTAAATATTTTAAGGATGAATATTATCAACCTGTGCTTTCCAGCACAGAGTCCAGGCATACTTGGATAAGTAAAGGTAGCAAGGGAGTAGTAGACAACGCACGGGAAGCCACTATAAAAATTTTGAAAGAGCATACCCCAAAAATCCTTAATAAAGAAACCAGAAGAGAGATTCAAAAGATACTTAAGCTCGCTGCAGGACATGGTTTCTGACATAAAGAGACGATTAGGAGAGGAGAATCAATGGCCTATAGACTAGGTGCGGATATCGGGGGGACCTTCACCGATTTAGCAGTAGTTGATTCGGGAACTGGAGAAATTGAGGTCTTTAAGTCTCCTACTAATCCTGCAAATCCGGTGGAGAGTATTGTAGAAGCTGTCTTTGAAGGTGGGATTAGCGCGGATGAAGTAGATTTATTTATCCATGGCACTACAGTGGCTACCAATGTGCTAATCGAGCGAAAAGGAGCGCAAGTAGGATTTGTCACTAACAAAGGATTTAAGGATATCATTTTTATCCAATACGCAAATCGAAAATATCGTTATAACTTGGAGTGGGTAAAACCAAAACCCTTGGTTAAACGAAGAGATTGCTTTGAACTTTTCTGTCGGATTGATAAGAGCGGCAATGTTGTAAAGGATCTTGATCAAGAAGAAATAGAGAATCTAGCAAGGGAATTAAAAGATCGAAAAATCGAAGCCGTTGCCGTGTGTTTTCTATTTTCCTATTTGAATCCAGTGCATGAAAAAGCTGTAGGACAGCGACTTAAGAGCCTTTGTCCAGAACTGCACATTTCGTTATCTCACGAGAGCTATCCAAAGTGGAGGGAATATGACCGGGCAAGTACCACTATCTGCGATGCCTACGTTAAACCGATGTTTATGCCCTATGCCAAAAATCTTATGGATGGATTAAAAAAGATTGGAATGAATTGCCCCCTTCTTCTTAGCAAATCAAACGGGGGCATTACCAGGCTTGAAACTGCCCCTGAACAACCAATTCACTCCATAATGTCCGGTCCGGTGGCCGGGGTATTAGCCGGTATCTTTTTTGGACAACTCACAGGCCATGATTTCGTCCTCACCTTGGATATGGGTGGCACAAGTTGTGATGTCAGTCTTATTCAA
>JAUVZS010000072.1:0-6375 GCA_030602435.1 Clostridia bacterium | reverse complement strand
CCAAAGTAGATGGAAGGGCGATTGGAAACGGAATAGCTGGCCCTATAACCAAGAGATTAATAAAGAAATTCCGGGAGCTGACTAAAAAAGAAGGGACGCCTATATATAATAATTAGCGTATAGCGGGTAGCGTATAGTATCTCGTATTGTGTCGTGCGTGATGCGTATTGCGTATATTGCGAGTCAGGTCCCTCGCTTGTTATTGCGAGCGGAAGCGAAGCAATCTCGCTTAGATCGCTCGGGATAAACTCCGCAATTTCCTCTTTTTGAGATTGCCACACCTGCCTTCGGCAGGTTCGCAATGACGGAAAAACTAAACTATTACCGAGGAGGATTTGTATTATGGCAATTATCGATTTTGGAGGGGTGAAGGAAGAAGTGATCATGCGCAAAGAGTTTCCCATAGCAAAGGCTCGTGAGGTTCTCAAGAATGAAACGATCGCTGTTATTGGATACGGCATACAAGGGCCTGGACAGTCATTGAATATGAAAGATAACGGCTTTAATGTGGTTGTTGGGCAGTCAAAGAAGTTCAGGGGGGATTGGGATCGAGCAAAGAAGGACGGCTGGAAGCCGGGAAAAGACCTGTTCGATATAGAAGAAGCTGCTCAGCGCGGAACGATCGTTGAGTTCCTGATTGCCGATGCGGCTCACAAGGCAGTCTGGCCTGTCATTGAGAAGAACCTGAATCCAGATGACGCCTTATATTTTTCACACGGATTCTCAATTGTCTACAGTGATCAAACGAAGGTGATTCCTGCCGAAGATATCGATGTGATCATGGTTGCTCCCAAAGGATCGGGTACATCGCTTCGCCGTAATTTCCTTTCCGGCGAAGGAATTAACGCCAGCTTCGCTGTCTATCAGGACTCAACTGGTCGGGCGAGGGATCGCTGCATAGCGTTGGGAATGGCTATCGGATGTGGGTATCTTTTCCCGACCACCTTCGAAAAAGAAGTCTACAGCGATCTGACCGGTGAGCGTGGGGTGCTCATGGGTGCTCTTGCGGGCATCATGGAGGCACAATACGATGTTCTTCGAGGGCACGGACATAGCCCAGGCGAGGCGTTTAATGAAACAGTGGAGGAGCTGACGGAAAGTCTGATCCGGCTCGTGGGTGAAAACGGCATGGACTGGATGTATGCCAATTGTTCGGCCACTGCCCAGCGCGGTGCTCTTGATTGGAAGCCAAAGTTCAAGAAGGCCGTAATGCCCGTGTTCAAAGAGCTCTATGAGAGGGTAGCCTCCGGAGCGGAAACTCGCCGCGTTATCTCTGCCTGTGGCAAGTCTAACTACCAGGCACAGTTGACCGAGGAATTGGAGGCCATAGGAAATTCTGAAATGTGGCAGGCAGGCAAAGCTGTCCGTGCTCTCCGTCCAAAGGAGCCGGCAAAAAAAATCTCGGAGTCTACGAAAGGAATTGCAGGAAGAAAATCGAATTGATATCGAGTTCGAGCATTGAAGTCATATATGCACTGCCATCTATTAACTATATAAGCTGTAAGCTATAAGTTTTTTGAGGAGTAGCGGTGCGATTTATCGCACAATTGTCGGATGAATCCGACCGCTACTAGAAGGAAAAATCCAATGAAACATACTATTTCCGTAGAGGTAGAGAATCGTTTTGGGATTCTGGCTAGGATTGCTTCCCTTTTCAGTGCCCGGGGGTTTAACATTGACAGCCTTGCTGTGGGAGAAACAGAGGATCCCACTATTTCTTGTATTACTATGGTTGTACCAGGTGATGATCAGATTATCGAACAGGTCATCAAGCAACTACGTAAACTGATCGATGTAATCAAAGTGGTGGATCTAACACAGCAGGATACAGTGGAGCGAGAGTTGGTGCTAGTAAAAGTAAGTGCTAAGCGGACAGACAGAGCTGAGATAATGCGTATAGTGGATATTTTTCGGGCCAGAATTCTCGATGTTCATCCCTTTAGCTTCACTATAGAAACTACGGGAACAGAAGAAAAAATCAAAGGAATTCTCACTCTCTTAAGACCCTTCGGAATAAAAAAATTGGTCAGAACAGGGAAAATTGCTCTTTCTCGAGAGGGAAAAACGGGATAAAAGGTTCTAATATGGAGAGGACGCTATTATTAATCAAGCCGGATGGAGTGTGTAAGGCACTAGTAGGTGAAGTGCTCCAAAGAATAGAAGAAGAAGGATTCAAGATAGTGGCCTTAAAAATGATTCGCCTGGATGAGGAAAAAGCGAAGGAGTTTTACCATCCTCATAAAGGTAAACATTTTTTCCCTGGTTTGATTAAGTTTATGCTTACTACTCCCTCGATAGCCTTAGTAGCGGAAGGAAAAGGAATAGTAAAACAGATAAGGAAAATTATAGGGGAAAGAACACCCGAGGAGGCTGCTCCAGAGACCATCAGAGGACAATATGCCTCTGATGGAAGAAGAAATATTGTTCACGGCTCGGATTCACCAACTTCTGCCAAGCGAGAGATTGAATGTCTTTTCCACCCTGAGGAACTCTATTCTTACGACAAGGAAGACTGGCTGAAAAGTGAACCTGGCTAATTAGTCGTTAGTCGCTAGTGAATAGTATTTAGTAAGAAAAGAAGTGCGTTTCCATATACCAAATAACTCGAAATTCGAAACTTTTTATCGATGAACTACGAACAATGAACTATGAACAAACAACTTAAAATATGTCCTTTCCGAGGAATTATTTATAATCAGAAAAAGATAGGGGAACTAGCAAAGGTGATAACTCCTCCCTATGATGTTATCTCTCCCCTTGACCAGAAGTCATACTATACTTCGCATCCCTATAATATTATCAGAATTATCCTTGGCAAAGAATATCCCGAAGATGATGGCAAAGAAAACAAGTATATTCGTGCCAGACGATTTTTTAGAGAATGGTTCTCAAGGGGGATACTAAAAAAAGAAAAAAAGAAGGCCATTTATGTTTATGAAAAGGAATATCATCTTGAGGGAAAAATAGAGAAAAGAAGAGGATTTCTTGCCCTGATGAAGCTAGAAGAATTTGGCTCAGGAGTGATTTTACCTCACGAAGAGACTTTTCCTAAACCGGGGACAGATCGCTTCAGACTTCTTAAATCCTGCCGGGCTAATTTTAGTCCCATTTTCTCTCTTTATTTAGATCCCTCACATCTTGTAGATCAATATCTGGCAATAAAGGAGCCAATTTCTGAAGTAATAGACACCGATGGAGTAAAGCATATGCTAGGTAGAATAGAGGATGAGAATGCAATTAATGAAGTGTGCAAAGCAATGGAGAATAAAAAGCTCTTTCTTGCCGATGGACATCACCGCTATCTTACTGCTCTGAGGTTTCGCGATGAGGAAAGAAAAAGATTCCCTCGATTAAAGAATGGGAGAGATTTTGTCATGATGTATTTTTTAAATATGGAAACCGATGCCATAAGTATTCTTCCTGTACACAGATTAATAGGTGGTCTAGAACCAGGGAAGGTATCTAAATTAAAATCGAGAATGGAGGATTTCTTTCAAATAGAGAGGCTCTCCCTACCTTCCGCAAATAGCAAAATCCAGGGAGAGTGTATAGTTAAAGAATTACAGAAAAAAGAGAAAAGTTCTATTTTCGGTATGTACTGGGGAGAAAATAGATATTATCTATTAAGCCTAAAAGGGGAGGAAAGCTCATCCTCATCCCTGACCCATAAGAGGCCGAAGGTTCTGCCGAATACAGAGTGGGAGCCTTCTAACGAGGTAAATACAGTCATTCTTGATGAAATATTAAAAAAAATCCTGGTAAAAGATAAATTAGAAAAAGGGAAAGAGATTGACTTTGTAAAAGATAAAACAGAGGCAATAGACCTCATCAAAAAAGGAAAATATCAGTTAGCATTCTTTCTTAAAGCCCTTTCTTTAAAACAGATAAAGAAAGTCTGTCTTTCTGGAAAGAAACTACCTCCCAAAAGTACCTATTTTTATCCCAAACCTCTCAGCGGACTGGTAATGAGAGATTTGAACGAGAGAATCTGTTAAGGAGGGTAAGTGGTTCTCCTCTCCGAACTGCAAAATTTCTATGGTAAACTCCTATATATCCCGTAAAGAATCTTATTCTTATAAAAACTGGATACTCTTAAATAAAATTCCTCACCTTGGCTCAAAAAAATGCCGCCAACTGGTAGAGTGGTTCGGGTCCCCTCAAAAAGTCCTCTCTGCCTCGGCCAAAAGCTTATCCCTGGTCCCTGGATTAGGAAAAGAGGCTATAGCATCCCTAATTCAAGGAGCAAAGAATATGGATATAAATGAAGACTTAAAGCGTATAGATAAGCTCAATATACGAGTAATCAGCTTTCGGGATTCCCTTTATCCTTCGCCTCTTAAGACGATATTTGATCCCCCTTTTCTTCTTTATGTAAAAGGTAAATTAAAAAAAGAAGAGCCAGACGCTTTGGCTATAGTGGGAACGAGAAGACCTACCACCTATGGGAAATTGATGGCCAGAAGACTGGCTCGAGACCTGGCCAGAGAGGGAGTTACTATTGTTAGTGGAATGGCCAGAGGAATTGATACAGCTGCTCACGAGGGAGCTTTAGAAACAGGAGGAAGGACCATGGCTATTTTAGGCTCCGGAGTGGATGTAATCTATCCGTCTGAGAACAAAAAGCTGGTAGAAGAGATAATAAAAAAAGGAGCCGTGATTTCCGAGTATCCCCTGGGAACCAGGCCCGATGCCCCTCACTTTCCTCAGCGTAACCGCATCATCAGCGGCCTGGCTAAAGGAGTATTAGTGGTGGAGGCTCCTTTAAAGAGTGGAGCCTTAATCACCGCTAATTTTGCTTTAGAGCAAGGACGAGAGGTCTTTGCTGTTCCTGGAAATATAACCAACCCTAACAGTCAGGGAACAAATAGGCTCATCAAAGAAGGAGCAAAGTTGGTGGAATGTGTCGAGGATATATTAGAGGAATTGAATTTTTCCCTTCTCAGCAAAGAAAAGAAAAAGACTTTCGATGAGGAAATTCCTTCTTTATTTTCTGAGGAGAGAAAAATCTTCGAGCTCTTAGAAGAAGAGCCTCTTCACATTGATTCCCTGGTGAGCAGGAGCGGACTTCCCGCTTCCAAAGTAGGCGGACTCTTAATGAAGCTCCAGTTAAAGGGCCTGGCAAGAGAGCTCCCAGGAAAATTATTCGTAAGGGATAGATGAAATGGCTAAAAATTTAGTTGTTGTGGAATCACCAGCTAAGGCTAAGACCATTAATAAGTTTCTCGGTAAGGATTTTCAGGTTGAGTCCTGTTATGGGCATATAAAAGACCTGCCCAAGAAAAAAATGGGTATAGATGTCGAAAATGAGTTTAAACCTAGCTATCAGATAATTCCTGCTAAAAGAAAGATTATAAAGAAACTAAGGGATTTGAGTAAGACAGCCGAAAAGGTTTACTTAGCCACTGACCTTGATAGAGAGGGAGAGGCTATTGCCTGGCATCTTTCGCAGGAGCTGGATAACTCTAAAAAGGGGAGAATAGTTTTTAATCAGATAACCAGGGAGGCTATCCGAGAAGCTATAAAGAATCCCACCGAGATCAATCTCCATAAAGTAAATGCCCAACAAGGAAGGAGAGTGCTGGACCGATTGGTGGGATATAAAATTTCTCCCCTTCTCTGGGAAAAAGTGAAGAGGGGACTCTCTGCCGGAAGAGTCCAGTCCGTAGCAGTAAGACTAGTTTGTGAACGAGAAAAAGAGATTGAGAAATTCGTGCAGAAAGAATACTGGACCATTGTGGGTAAATTTACTCCTCTTGCCAAGAGGAGTCTTCTTGAGGCGAAGCTATCCCAGGTTGAGAATAAGCTGGTAAAGATATTAAGTGAGGAAAAGGCAAGGCAGCTGGCAGAAAAGATAAAAAAAGAAGAGTATAAGGTAATAAAAATAACCGCCGAAAAGAAAAAAATATCTCCTTTTCCTCCCTTTATCACCAGTACTCTACAACAAGTAGCTAGTTATTACCTTAAGCTTTCTCCCAGTCAGACTATGAGAATAGCTCAGGACCTTTATGAAGGAGAAGAAATTGGGAATGAGGGAAGAGTGGGTCTCATTACCTATATGCGGACAGATTCTGTACGAGTGGCCAGAGAAGCGCAGCTAGAGGCAAGGCGGTATCTTGAAAAAGAGTTGGGGAAAGAGTTTTTGCCGCTGAGAATACCTCGCTACAAGAATAAAAAATCGAGTCAGGATGCCCACGAAGCTATAAGGCCAACCAAAATCTGGCGAACTCCTGAGAAGATGAAGCCGTATTTATCCCCAAGAAATCTCAAAGTATACGAACTAATCTGGAGAAGATTTCTTGCCTCTCAAATGGAAAAGGCGATCCTGAACAAGGTCACCGTGGACATCCGAGGAGGAAAATATCTCTTCAGAGCGGA
>JAUVZS010000010.1:0-12236 GCA_030602435.1 Clostridia bacterium | reverse complement strand
TAAGGCTCTTTTCAGATTGGCTCTTTCCTCTCTCACAATTTGACCATATCTGAATAGAATATTCATTAGACCTTCCCCGGTTTGCTCTTTAGGAGTAAGCAACATGTTCTCGAGGACAGTCATTCTATTGGGGGCCTTGCTAATCTGGAAGGTCCTGCAGAGCCCTCTCACAGCAATCTCATATGGCCGTAACCCATCGATTCTTTCCTCTCTGAAATAGATCTCCCCTGAGTCCCTGGTGTAAAATCCCGAGATTAAATTGAATAAAGTTGTTTTTCCTGAACCATTGGGACCTATTAACCCAGTAATAGAATTCTCCTCTACTTCCAGTGAAACCCCGTCTAAAGCTTTGAGTCCGCCGAATTTCTTGCATACGTTTTTAACAGACAGTATCACTACCCCTCTCCTGATAACCTATAAGACCTCTTCTTCTCCCCTAATAAACCCTTCCTCCTGAATATCATAAATAGAACTACCAGAAGTCCTATAATAACCATTCTGAGGCTCGCCAGAAGTTCGGCTTCAATGGGTATATAGTCCTTGGCGAATCTAGTAGAAACATAAAATACTTGTATAATCACTGCCCCAGCAATAGCCCCCAGATGATTCCCCTGCCCTCCAACTACCACCATTGCCCATATGATAAAGGTTTCAATGGGCATAAAGTTCCAGGGGCAAATGAAGGTTATATAATGAGCGAACAAACTTCCAGCCAGGCCAGCAAATGCTGCTCCAATTGCCATGGACTTCATTCTAAATCGAAGGACATTTTTCCCAAATGCCCTGGGTAGATCATCTCCTTCCCTCATCGCCTTCAGAACCCTTCCAAAGGGAGTCCTGGTCAGTAATCTCAGGGCAAAATATGTAATTCCTAAAAATATGAGTACCATGCCAAGGTAAAAAGCGGGGTAAGTGCTGGTAGAAAAAAGCGCTCTCAATGGTTGGGGAATACCTCGAATACCGAAGGCACCCTCTGCCAACCAGGCTTCGTTTAGAAAAAATAGTCTAACGATCTCTGCAGCTGCAATGGTAACAATTGCCCAGTAGTCCTCCTTTAGACCTGCAGTAGGAATAGAGATGAGGAAACCGAAGACCCCGGCGAAAATCATAGCCCCAAGAACGCCCGCTAGAAAGGGAACTCCTCCCATTACCAATAGCGTTGATGCATATGCACCTATACAAAAGAAAGCAACGTGTCCAAAATTTACCAGCCCTGCGAAACCGTACTGGAAGTTAAGACTTAGAGAAAGGATGGCGTATATGCCAGTCATAATGGATAGGTAAATCAGGAAACTGACAATCCCCATATTACCCTTCCCTCTTTCTCCCCATAATTCCGGAAGGCCGGATGAGCAGAATAATTATTAGAATAGCAAAGCTAATTACAGGTTTATAACTTGTGGGCACATAGATCTCCCCCACCAAGTTAAAAACGCCTCCCAGGTTGATGATGTTTCCGAAGTTGAAGTAAAGTCCAAAGTTTTCCACCAGCCCCAGGGCAAGGGCACCGACCACAGCTCCATAGGGGTTTCCTATCCCTCCTAAGATGGTAGCGCAGAAGACAGGGAGCAGTAAAACAAAACCCATCTGTGGATGCAATTGAGTTTCCAATCCTATTAAAATACCTCCTACTGCAGCAAAAGAAGTGCTGATAAACCAAACCCATCTAATGACCTTTACCGTGTCGATCCCACTTGCTTCAGCTAATGAAGGGTTGTCCGAGGTGGCCCGCATTGACTTACCCAGCTTCGTTTTATGTAATAAAAGATGGAATGCTACCATGAAAAGAGCAGCAATTGCTATTATCCACATCTGGATAGGGGTCATTCTTGCTCCTAAGAATTTAACCGGCCTTTGCAACCCTATGGCATAGCCCTTAATATCTGCTCCCCAAATTGCTCGAACTATGTTGCGCAAGACTATGGCCAAGCCAAACGAAGTCACCATAAGGGTTACAGATCCAGCCCCTCGCAGTCTCTCAAAGATGGCTCGATCCAGGGAAATTCCTATAAACCCAGTCAAAATAGCAGCACCAATGGCAGAAAGAAATATATTTAACCCCAGAGTAACGTTAAATAAAAAGGCGAGATAAGCTCCGAGAATGGCGAATTCGGTGTGAGAAAAATTAGCGAATTTCAAAAGGTCGTACACCATTGTCAGACCAATGGCAAGTAATCCCAATTCAACCGCTCTAATCAAACTGTTGGCTAAGATTTGGACAATTGGCATAATTCTTTAGTTGAGACTTGGACTTGCAACCTCATTCAACTATTGAATCTACAGTATTTTTAAGCTATGATGAGTAATTTTTGGAAAGGTAAAGGGTGGTGAATTTCTTTGTTAATTATCATAAGTAGTTTCTTTGAAAAGTCAAGGTTCGCCAGAGTTTTTTTATCCCCCGGCGGCAAAGGCCATAAACATAATTTTATCACCATCACCGGGAACATAATCTTTATCTCGAGGTTCACCATTTACTGTTACCATCCCCACTAATTCTTCTTTCGCCTTTAGCCTCCTAAGGATATCTCTGATAGTTAGAGAATTTTCCAGTTCCAAGGGGAATCTCTCCCCGGGGAAAAACTCCTTTATATAACCAACAACTTGAATTTCCAATTTTATTTTTTTATGTGGCAAGTCCCCCATGGTAAATTTAAGGTTAAGCTCTCTTAGTTTTTTTCTAGTGGGAATGCCATTTTTATTCCAGCCACGCAGCTTGTAGTACTCACGAAGAAGTTGGTCATAAATTTCTCTCGTCAGAAATATCTTTTCTTTCCTGGGAGGTACCTTGAAGAACCGCTCAGGTGGCCAATCGTAAGTTTGACCAAAGCCTTTTATCTCTCTTACCCAGAACATTCTGGTCAGGTTCCAGACTTTTTCCGAAAACTTAAGCAACTCCTCTAGTGAGTATTTAAATCCAGTAACCGCTTCAAGGATTTTAGGATAATTTGCAAGCTCAAAGCCCAGCTCCACCCATTGAAGTCTACAGGTTCCCAGCATATCAAACATTGGTCTCACATGTTGAAGGAAGATAACTTTTGCTGCTTTTCCCTCTGATTTTTGACGGCCAACTTCGATATCATAGGTAATAGCCCAGGCTCTATTGTGGTGAGCACCAACATCGCAAGTCCCGTAGGCAAGAGCCATGGCCAGGGCATTACGGAAGCTATAGCCGCTGATCTCCAGTCCTTTTATTTGCATGGCCAATTTCTCGGCCTCTGGGCCAAGAACTTTTGAGGCATCTCTCGTTCCCCTGGCCAAGATCTTTCCAATGCCCTTTTGGTAGGCTATTTTTTTAGCCAGATAGGCAAAGGAGTCTACATCTCCAAATCTGATTTTTCTTCCTACGTCTTTATCGCTAATTATACCCTTTTCAAAGCATTCCATGGCAAAAGCGATGACTGCACCCGAAGAAATTGTATCTATTCCCAGCTCATCGCAAATCCAGTTAGCATAAGCAACATCCTCTATATTAGGAAGGGCGCAATTTCCACCGCAAAGAGCAATAGTTTCATATTCTGGTCCTTCAACCCAAACATTATATTTGTATTTTGAGGTCTTTCTGGTGTGCGAATATTTTCCGCAGCTCATGGGACAGCCAAAGCAGGCTTTGTCAGAAGTAACTATTCTATCACGCATAAGTTGACCGCTAAGATTTTTGTGATGCTCAAAATATTCGCTCTGGAAGTTTCGAGTAGGAAATGCCTCTATTTCATTAGCCCAATTTACCACTCCAGGTGTGCCATAATCCTGCCATTGTTTTAAAGCAGGATTGTCAAAAATCTGCTTAAACATCTCTTTTCCCAGGCGAGTTGCCTCTTTAACATTAGCTACTGGAATTGCCTCTGTTCCCTTTATGGCAATGGCTTTCAGTTTTTTCGAACCAAACACTGCTCCTATCCCGGTCCTACCAGCCTGGCGGCCGAAATCATGGGAAATACAGGCAAATCGGACTAAATTTTCTCCGGCCGGCCCAATAGTGAGAATCTGGAATTTTTCTCCCAGATCACTTTTCAGCATCTTCTCCGAGGTTAAACAACCCTTTCCCCAATACTTTTGAGCATTCCTTATTTCTACCTTATCATCCTCTATAAATAGATAACTTGGCTGAGGAGCAGTTCCTTCGATAATAATCACATCATACCCCGCATACTTCATTTCAGGAGAGAAGTGTCCTCCCATATTGGACTCACCATATCCCCCGGTAGCCGGAGACTTGGCAGCAAAAGCAACTTTTGCTCCGGCTGGAACCAAGACACCGGATAGAGGCCCTGAAGCAATAATCACTTTGTTTTCTTCACCTAAAGGATTCGCTCCTCTTTTCACTTCATCATAGAGCAGTCTCGCTGCAAATCCTCTTCCCCCAATCCACTCCCGGGCGAACCTGGGATCGAGAGGTTCTGTCTTAACCAGTCCACTGGTTAAATTTACTCTTAATATCCTTCCTCCATATCCATTCATTCTTCATCCTCTCCGTAAAGGGCTCCCATGGGGCAAAATCTTACGCACTGACCGCACTGGTTACACTCATCAGTCATTTTAATTTCGTAACCACCGGGGACAGGAAAATGTCCAACAATTTCCAGTCTCCCTTTTTTAGGATTATTTACCTTCTCGCATGTCAAAGCACAGATAAGCTGGCAAACCCTACAGCCTGAACAAAGTGAATTATTGATCCCTATTTTCATACTTTCTTAAAGCACCTTTCTTTATCTCTTTCCCCCTCTTAAGAGAAAGAATAAAGTGTTTTTCAATTCTCATTTAGCCCCTCAGTACTGTAGCAGCTTAAACCCGTATTTGAACGGATCATCCTTATCTACAAAAAGTTGCTGAATACCGGTGATATAGGCGCTTCCCGTGAATTCTGGTATGATGGCTTTGTAACCTGCGATCTTTGCCTCTTTCACTATCTTACCTTGAAATTCTGTGCCCATTATGCTTCTGTATCGATACACCTCTCCAATTTCCAGTCTGTTGTTTGCATATAGCGTTGCCATCTTGGCCGAGGTCCCTGTCCCACAGGGGCATCTATCCACCTGGCCTGAACCAAATATTACCACATTCTTGGGCGGGGATGTCTCTTCAAAAATCTCAACCAACTCTACTTTTTCTAGTTTTCCCGTTGCCGGGTGGATTATCTTTATCTCATGGTTCACCTTTTTCCTGATATCAAGTCCCAACTCTATCAATTCCCTGACTCTCCTGGGCTCTATTTTAGTATTTAGCCTCTGGGCGTTTACCAGGGCAAAAAAATTGCCTCCATAAGCGATGTCGACCGGGACATCTCCTGTACCTCTGAGTCTGATAATAATGGAGGAATAAAGAAAGGAAGGAACATTTTTGATAGTCACCTGCTTTACTTTTCCATTTTCTATCTTTACCTTGGAATATACTTTACCGGCAGGAGTATCCAGAATAATTTCTTTTTCTCCTTCAGTCTCGTTTTTGCATTCTATCATCCCTGTCTCCACTAGTACGGTTGCCGCTCCTATTGAACCATGGCCGCACATATCCAGATAACCATCATTATCCATGAAAATAATCCCTACATCTGCATCATTTGAAGTAGGCTCTGTAATTATCGCTCCGAACATATCTCGATGTCCTCTCGGTTCCCACATCAACATTTTACGAAGATGATCCCGGTTTCTTTGCACCCATTCTTTCTTTTTCTGCATATTCGTTCCGGGGATATGAGGGATCCCCCCGGTCACTACTCGTGTTGGCTCCCCTGCTGTATGGGAATCCACAGCCGTAATAACTCGAGAAATCCTCATGCTTGCTCCTCCAAGATCTTGATGATAAAGCTTCTGTATTAGAAGATGAAATATTTGACTCCGCTATGATTCAAAACAGAAATTCTTGAGACAAAATTGAAAGACACTATATGGATAATATATTTGGGGAACTTTGTCAAACCCCTCTTTTCCAGTATTACAGGAGAGATTCCATCATAAGATCTGAAAGGGCCGTGAGGGAAAAAATCCTTATTCAGAGAGTCCTCCTAGCTGACTCGATTCGTTGCGTTGACAAAGAATATGTTAACAATTAGTATGAACTTAGATCTTCGGCAAGGGAGTATCAAAAATCGCCTAAACTCAGATAAAAGACAAATTCTTGAGAATGAGGAATAAAGATTGGGGTGTGCATCCCGTTAGTGCTCATTTTCTTTAAGAGAATTTGATCCAGTTTATATCCTGCATATTAACGCCTGCTAACCCAAGAAGAGATTTTCCATTCTCACCTACTATAGAGTGTAAAGCACTCCATAGGAGAGAGTATACATTCGATAATGCCTGAATAGCAAGCTTTTACGAGAAAGAACAGTTTAATCTACGCACACTAACGGGATACGCAGCCGATTTTTTGAAGAAAGAGCACATATCATGCACATTAAAGAACATCCCATTTTGACGTTTAAAAGGGGAAGAAGAGTAGGATTTTTCTTTGATGGTAAAAAGATGTGGGGATATGAGGGAGAACCCATAGCAGCAGCTCTTCATGCAAATGGAGTAAGAGTTTTAAGGAGGAGTATAAAACTTAATCGACCTCGAGGTTTTTATTGTGCCATTGGTAACTGTTCCTCTTGCTTAATGAAGGTTAATGGGGAGCCCAATGTAAGAGTGTGTGTGGAAAGACTTGAAGAAGGTATGGTAGTGGGAACTCAAATGGGGAAAGGTGACCTATCCAGAGCCAGGGTAAATCCTATCTCATCCTCAGGAGGAGGCAGCGGAATAAGAAAAACTGATATAGCAGTTATTGGCGGCGGACCCGCAGGATTATCGGCAGCCATAAGTGCCAATCAAATGGGAGCAAAGGTTACCTTATTAGATAGAAATTCAAGAATAGGAGGTCAATTAATTAAGCAGACTCACATGTTTTTTGGTTCTGAGAAGCAGTATGCATTCATCAGAGGCTTAGATATTGCAGATATTTTAGCTGACAAATTGGATAAAGAAATGACAGATGTTATGCTTAATGCCACAGTATTAGGCTATTATCAAGAAGATGGCGTTTTGGGTGTGGAACAGAACAACAGATTTACAAAGATTAAGCCGGAGAGAATAATTGTAGCTACAGGGGCTTCAGAAAAAGTTCTTGCTTTTCCCAACAATGACCTGCCAGGCATATATGGAGCAGGTGCTGCTCAAACTTTAATGAATGAACATGGTGTAGTTCCTGGAAATAATGTGCTTATGGTAGGAGCCGGAAATATTGGCCTTATTGTAAGCTATCAGTTGATGCAAGCGGGAATCAATGTAAAAGCAATCATAGAGGCCGCCTCTAAAATAGGTGGATATTGGGTTCATGCTTCCAAGGTTCGTCGCTTAGGAGTTCCTATCTATACTTCTTATACTGTAAAGAAAGCTTATGGGAGGGAAAGTTTGGAAAGAGTTACCATATGGCAGTTAGATAAAAATTGGCAACCTCTAAAAGGAACAGAAATAGATTTAGATGTAGATGTTATGTGTATTGCCGTAGGTTTGTCACCTTTAGCTGAATTATTATGGCAAGCAGGCTGCCAGATGAAATATATCCCCGAGTTGGGAGGCCATACACCAGTAAGGGGCGAAGATATGCAAACAACTGTAAAAGGTATCTATGTAGCTGGCGATGTAGCTGGTGTGGAAGAAGCCAGCAGCGCTATGGTTGAAGGTTCATTAGCAGGATTATGCGCAGCAAAAAGCCTAGGGTATGATAATGGTAGATTCAAAGAATTAAGAGAAGAGGCAATAAACGAGCTTATGAATTTGCGTTCTGGTCCGGTTAGCGAAGGAATGAGAAAGGGTCTGGAACAATTAATTTGATAAAGAAGATAAAGTAAAATGATTGAAAAAACAGGAGTGCCTACACCCCAAGATTTGTGGAAAGTTTTTCCTCCGAAGGAAAGATTAGAAAAGGGTCCGGTTGCTATTATCGAATGTTTCCAGCGAATACCCTGCGATCCTTGTTATACTGCGTGTAAGAAGGAAGCTATTCAGGAATTTGAAGATATAAATGATTTGCCCCAGATTGATTTTGAGACATGCAACGGCTGTGGTCTTTGCATCAGCAGATGTCCGGGACTTTGTATATTTATTGTGGACCAAACTTATTCTGAAAAAGGGGTTTTAATTAAACTTCCCTTTGAATTCTTACCTCTTCCTGAAAAAGGAGAAGAAGTAGATGCTTTAAATCGCAAAGGAGAAGTGGTAGGTAAGGCAAAAGTAGTAAAGGTCCAAAACGGCAGGTACGAAGATAAAACACCTGTTATTTCCATTTTAGTTCCCAAAGAATTATCAATGGAGGGAAGAAATATTAGATTGAGGAAAAATAATGATGAGCAATAAAGACCATGAGAATACCATTGTTTGCCGCTGTGAAGATATAACCCTTAAAGAGATCAGGGATTTGATTAAGACTGGATTCAAAACCGTGGATGAAATAAAGAGAATAAGTAGATGTGGTATGGGTCCATGTCAGGGTAGAACCTGCAGACAAATTGTTATGGGGGAAATAGCCAGAACTACAGGAAAAGATGTCAGTGAGCTCAGGCTCTCTACCTTCAGACCGCCCACCAAAAACATAAAGATTGGCATTTTGGCTGAAGCAGCTGAAGGTTAGTAAGATGAAGAAAAGTGCTGAAGTGGTCATTATTGGTGGAGGTATTTCAGGACTTTCCACTGCCTATAATTTAGCCCGCTTGGGATGTAAGGATGTGGTTCTCTTGGAAAAAGAATCCCTCTATAGTGGAGCAACAGGAAGATGCGGTGCAGGAGTAAGGCAACAATTTGGCCTGGAAATAAACTGCCGTCTGGCAAAAGGAGCCTGTGAAATACTAGAAAATTTAAATGAACTCTTAGATTATGAGCGGGATATAGAGCTTAAACAGGGGGGTTACCTTTGGTTGCTAACTACAGATGAAGAAGTGAAGTTATACAAAAAGAATGTTCAACTGCAAAATAATCTGGGAATTGAATCTCGGCTAATAACAGTGGAAGAAGCTTTGGAAATCGTGCCTTATTTGAATCCTGAGGGAATTAAAGCTTGCACTTTTCATCAAAAAGACGGCCATGTTAATCCCTTTCAGGTATCTCAAGCTTATGCAGAAGCAGCTAAACGTCTTGGGGTAGAGATAAACACCTTTACCGAAGTTACAGATATAAAAGTGAAAAATAATCATATAGTAGAAGTAATAACAGATAAAGGGAAAATTGCTACAAACAAGGTGCTCAATGCGGCTGGTGCATTTGCAAAACACATAGGAGAGATGGCTGGGGTAAAGCTTCCCTTAAAACCTGAAAGACATCAAATTCTGGCTACAGAACCGGTGGAGTCTCTTTTAGGTCCCATGGTAATCTCTACAGATCTTGCTTGTTTGCAAGAGCCTCAGGGCAGCTTCATAATGAGTTATAGTGATCCCGATGAGCCTGAAGGAGTTAATATTTCCTCAAGCTGGAGGTTTATGGAAGAAATGGCAAAAAGGGTCTGCACGGTTTTACCCATTCTTTCCAATATTAAAGTTGTAAGGCAGTGGGCAGGAAACTATACTATGACTCCCGATGCGGCACCCATATTAGGATCTTTGCCAGGGGTAGAAGGTTTCTATTTCGCTGCAGGTTTTAGCGGTCATGGATTTATGTTAGGTCCTATGACGGGAGTGCTAATGGCGGAACACATTCTGGGTAAAGAAACAACCATCTCCATTGATAAGTTAGATATTGGTCGTTTTGAACGGGGAGAGTTAATGAGGGAACCAGCTGTTTCCTAACCTTGCCTCCTCAGTAGGCTTTGGCAAACAAAACCCGCTGAGAAGATTTTCCTCCACAATAAACGCATTTTCCTTTCTCTCTTTCATTATGGAAAGGAATGCAGCGAAGAGTAGCTGTAGTAACAGATTTTATTTTAGCTTCGCATTCTGGTGAACCACACCAGTGAGCATAAATAAAGCCTCCTTTATGGTTAATTATTTTCTGAAAATCTTCAAAAATATCTATTTTAAAGGTATTTTCCTCTTTAAATTTTTTGGCTTTTTCAAAAATATTCTTCTGAATTTCATCTAAAAGAGCAGGGATTCGAAGACAAACTTCATTAAAAGGTACACTGATTTTCTCGCCGGTATCCCGCCGTACCAAGACTGCCTGTTTTTTCTCCACATCTTTTGGTCCTACTTCTATCCTTAAAGGAATTCCCTGTAGTTCCCATTCATTAAATTTGAAACTCGGACGATATTCTTCTCTGTCATCTATTTTAATATTAAAATCCTTTCTTAGATTTAAACAGAGGGATTGGATATAGGAGAGAACTTTGCTTCGCTCGCTGGCACTATAATATATGGGAACTATTACTACAGGTAGGGAGGCTAATTTAGGAGGGATTATTATACCTCTATTATCAGCATGAGCCATAATGAGAGCGCCGATAAGACGGGTACTTACACCCCAGGATGTTGCCCAGACATAATCTTCTCCTCCTTCTCTGGTAGCAAATTTAACATCGAAAGCCCGGGCAAAATTCTGTCCTAAATTATGAGAGGTTCCTGCCTGAAGAACTTTTCCATCTTGCATAAGAGCTTCAATGGTATAAGTTTGAAGAGCTCCTGCAAAACGCTCACTCTCACTCTTTTGCCCTTCATATACGGGGATAGCCATATACTCCTCAACGAAATTCTTATAAATCCCCAGCATTTTAAGAGCTTCTTTTTCTGCTTCTTCATAAGTTTCGTGAGCTGTATGACCTTCCTGCCAGAGAAACTCTAAAGTTCTTAAAAATAGACGAGGTCGAAGCTCCCAACGAACTATATTACACCATTGATTTATAAGAAGGGGTAGATCTCGATAGGAAGTAATCCAGCGAGCATACATACTCCATATCATAGTCTCGGAAGTGGGACGGATAAACAGAGGCTCTTTCAGTTTTTTCCCTCCTCCGTGAGTTACCACCGCGCATTCTGGAGAAAAACCTTCCATATGCTCCTTTTCTTTCTGAATAAAACTTTCAGGGATAAGAAGGGGAAAATAAGCATTAACATGCCCGCTTTCTTTAAACATTCTATCAAGGTTTTTCTGGATATTTTCCCAGAGAAGATAGCCATTGGGGCGAATTACCATACACCCCTTCACCGGCGCGTAGTCAGCAAGTTTCGCTTTCAAAACAAGATCAATATACCACTGGGAGAAATTCTTCTCTTTTGGTGTGATACTATTTTTCATTTCTCTCCTCTTTTTTAGTTGTTTTTGCGAGAAACACCTCAGGACGTCTCCTTTTCGCTTTTAGCAACTCACACGGATTGACCCGAACCATAAGGTTTATTTCCTTTCATGAATGAGAATATCTCTCATTCCTGCAATCCTCTTCCAGGGTATTTCTGGGTATTTGTCTCTAAGCTCCTGGGGAATATTCTTTACAGCCTCACCTATAATTTCCAATCGTCTTAAAACAGCATCCTGAATTTGTGTGTTCTTGTGAAAATCTTCTTCAGAAATCGGTTTTGTGTATTCTTCTATTTTTTCAATGCTTTCCAAGATATCTTCAACATAAACTCTTATGTCCCTTTTCATAGGATCACCACTTGTTCGTTTAGTATTCTTTTCTTGAGGAGTGGTTTAATCGTGCTGTATTCCACCAGATCAATTTTCCTCCCCAATGCTTCTTCGATCTCCAATTTAATTCCCACAAAGTCAAGTAAACTAATATCCTTCTTAATCTCCACTAATATATCGATATCGCTATCCTCTCTCATCTCCCCTCGAATGAATGAGCCAAATAATCCTACTCTTTTAACTCCATAACGCTGCAAAATCGGGAGGATTTTTCGCTTTATCTCCTCAATGTGTGTTCTCATGTTATCACCTTACCCGCCATTTCCTATACCGTCAGACTGTGTGAGAACTCTTTGATTTCTCTTTTTCATTGGCTATGATTATATATAAAGAAGACGAAGATATCAAGGAGGAGTTTATGTCTTACGTAGACGGAGTTGCACGGAATCAAGTACTGTTATTTCCAGATGTAGTCAATGGCTACAGCCAATCTTCCTGCTAGCCGGAAGAGCGGACAGGAAGAGCTGGAAAAGGTGGGAGAATGTAGAAAGACTATTTTAAAGGTTCTTCCCGGGATAACTAGCCTTTGGCAGGTGAGTAGGAAAAGTCAAGTCCAATTTTTTCTGTAAATTGGATTTGACTTTCCCCCTATTCTTTTTGCGTTATAACAAATCTTTTTCAAGAATCACCCCCCTTTCCTCAAAACCACACTTCCTA
>JAUVZS010000233.1:0-3243 GCA_030602435.1 Clostridia bacterium | reverse complement strand
CCAAAGTGGGGAGATCCTGTCTCTGAACGTTTTCAACTAGCTGGTGAATGAGTCGAAGACGCTGATCTATATCTTTTACGATGCAGGGTATCTCTGAGAGTTGGGCCTGCTTAGCTGCCTTAAACCTTCGCTCGCCGTTGATAATCTTAAAATAATCTTGATGCTCTACATACTCTACGGTGATGGGCTGGAGAAGACCGTGCTGTTTGATCGATGCTGCTAATCTCTTTAAAGCTTTCTCATTGCGGCTCTTTCTGGGCTGGTTAGAATCTGGTTTTATTCTGGAGATGTCAATCATTCTGGCACCGGAGAGCCCCTTTGTTCCTTCCCTAATGCCTTTCCGCTCTTTTTCAGCCGGTTCCTCTGTTTGGGTAGGGAAAGAAGCGAAGGTACCTTGGACAAACTTTCTTAAAATAAGCTCCTTTGTCTTAGCCATGATTCAGGATCTCCTGGGCTAATCTCCGGTATGCTTCTGCCTGCAGCGACGTTGGTAGGTAGCTGGTGATTGGTTTCTTGAGGGTGGCTGTCTCCGCGTACCTGACGCTATTTTTTAACTCCACTTGAAAAACCTTATCTTTAAAGCTTTCCAGGATAGTGTCGCGGTAAACTTCCTCCAGCTTTCTTCTTCCGTCAAATCTATTTATAAGGTATCCCGTGATTTTGAGCTTAGGATTGGCTCTTTTTCTTATTTTGGAAATGGCGCCTCTTAGGTAGGCTGTTCCTTTTACCGCCCACTCGTGACATTCCAGGGGTATTATAACCCTGTCTGATGCCACCAGTCCAATTCTCGTTGCCAGACCTAAACTTGGTGGGCAATCAATTATAATGTAGTGGTAGCTATCTTTTATCTCATCTAATTTGTCGGCTAAGAAGTATTGGGCGTCCGGCTCTCCCGCCAATTGAAGATCTATTTTACTCAAATC
This sequence comes from Clostridia bacterium, assembly GCA_030602435.1. Taxonomy (GTDB): domain Bacteria; phylum Aerophobota; class Aerophobia; order Aerophobales; family AE-B3A; genus JAUWRC01. The sequence continues at coordinate 2,320 of JAUVZS010000233.1, read as the reverse complement.
AATGTTAGAGGGAATAATATCTATGTTTTGAAAAGAGCTCTTTTGAACAGCTCGTGAAATGGATATGCCATCATCCAAGAGGATATCGGCTACGGTAATCTTGAGGTTGTAGATACTGTCTAAGAAGGCGGAGGAGAGATTACCCTGTTGGTCTAAATCGATGAGGAGGATCCTTTTGTTTTTTTCTGCCAGGGCACCGGAAAGATTAAAGGTGATATTGGTCTTTCCCACCCCTCCTTTTTGATTGGCAATGGCAATGACTCTCGGCATTTTTTTTCACTATGGGGGTTATCTTTACATAAACGTCCCCTACCCCGCTCTATTTTTGGACTCCAGGCCAAACTCTAACTGGGGGTTACTCAGCTCCTCCATGGCTTTTTCATAGGCAATTTTATGCTTAAACCCCTGTTTTAGATATTTCCATATCAACTGGATCTTTTTAAAATCCTCCTCTGTATATTCCCTAGCCTCCAGCTCACCCCTGGGGATCTTTTTAGGGTGGATATAGCCCTTTTGTTCCAGGTAATAGAGTTTATGCCTTGGGATGTCGATTTTTTCCAAAATATCAGAGGTTTGCATTATTCATAAGAAGGTAGACTTATAAATTTAGATTTATTTTTCTATATTCTACCCTATAAAAAAAATATGTCAAGTGCTCTTTTCGGGAATTGGTTTAATACTCCTGAGACGCGGTAAATTTACCAAAATCTAAAGTTGCCACGGGAATTGCTATCTTTTTTATCTCATCTACACTCTGAGTAATCTTTTCAAGATCCTTTTCCCGCAGCTTGGTTAAAAAGGAAGTAAATTCGCCTGCTGCTACTCGGAACACGCATCGCTCAAAAAGAGTTTCTACACGTTCTCCTCTAACATAGACTCTTCTTTTCCTACCATCCATGTACGACTTGATGGTGTAAGAGTTATTGTTCAAATAGTCTTTCACATATTCTCTAACCTCTTCTTTTTTCAGATTGTGCTTTCTTACAAATTCCTCGTTGAACATAATATGTGATTTTGGGTAGATACTACCAATGATCCTCAGTATATCATCTTTGATTATTACGCTTAGATAGGTACCCTGACAATCCCCGGGACACATCTGAACATCTGGGAATTCCCGTTTTTCCGGGCAGTCGCCTTTCCCTAAAAGTAACTCCACATAAAATAAATGAGCACTTTTAAGATACACAGCCTTAACTTCTCGTCCATCAATATGCATGGTGAAAGATAAGGACACCCATAAATTTATTTGGCAGCTAAAACTTTATTCAACGAAAGAGTTGTAGCAAACAATCTCTTCCAGAGGTTTTCTGGTTTTTCTTCCTGGACTCTCAGCCGAATAACCCAAAGGGAGTAAAGCTACTACTTTGTATTTTTCAGGGATACTTAGAATCTGTTTCACCTGATCCTGGTAAAATCCCCCAATCCAGCACGTACCCAGCTCCTCCTCTGCCGCTACCAGAGTCATATGGTCGAGAGCTATAGCAATATCCACAGGATGAGCAGGAATCCCACCAGCCATCACATAATCTGGATCAAGAGACACAGCAACGATTATGAGGGGGGCATCTCCTATAAAGGAGTGACGGGTAGCTTCCTTTGCTAATCTTTTTCTCACCCCCTGATCTTTCACTACAATAAATTTGTAGGATTGTGAGTTTCTTGCTGAAGGAGCAAGGCGAGCTGCCTCTAGAACTATTCTTAATTTTTCCTCTGGCACAGGTTTGTCTTGGTAGACTCTCACGCTCCTTCTTTTTTCAATAGCTTCGACTACATTCATTTTTTTCCTCCTACTCTTACTTCCTATGATGTGCAGAACACTCCATTCCCCATACTGCCCCGGGTTCTCAACCTTGTTCGCTATATTGATTTAATATCCTACTTGCGGCCATCAATCAGGGTTGTATCTGAATCCACCACTTATTCAAAAATTCTCTAATAGCGTCTTTTGATGCAATTTATCGACATAACTGCACCACTGACAATTTGGAGAAGGATTAGGAGGCTGGGGAGACTCAAGAACACTCAGTACCTCGCCTACGAATTCTAAAAACCACCCTTCGTCCTTGGGCATTTCCTGCCAGTGGATCTTAGCTTCATAGGAAAGCCATTCAATACTCTCTTGACTAACTTTGGAAGGGTAAAAATATAGCAAACCCATCTTGGTAACAGGAGCTAGTTTTAATGCCCCTGGAGCAGGATTTTCCAAAGCATAAGCATATGCGTGAAGCTGACGCTTATAAAGATTGAGAGACTCCTCATTTGGTTTTCCAGTCTTGAAATCTATGACACTATAGGTTCTATCCTCAAACTCAACCAC
>JAUVZS010000122.1:0-4901 GCA_030602435.1 Clostridia bacterium | reverse complement strand
CTACCGATGGGTGTCAGTGGGATGATGGCACTAAGGGCTACTTTGATCCAGATTCTGAATGGGGACTGATTGATAATATTCTCACTTGGATGGGGCTCTAATTGAGTTGGTAAGCTGTATGGGAACCCCGTCTCACATCTTATAAACTTATGATGCAGCAAAGAAGATGGGTTTCAGAGAAAAAGGGCCAAATGTATACAAAAATGAGCTCTTTCAGGGTTTCGTGAAAGAGCAACTTCTGCAAAGGAAAGGAGGTGATTCATAGCTAATTTCATGTGTAGGAAAAAATAAAAGTTTTAGCTTAGCAAAAGAAGGAAAAAGAAAAAACAAGAAGCATTAAAGAAGGAGACCTAAAATGCGGAAAAAAGCAAAAGTTTTAATAATGGTGATGGTTGTGCTTGTGGCTATGTCTATGGCAGCGTCACAGGCATTGGCAGTAGCTCCTGTAGTTGGGGTGGCCTGTGTAAATGATGTTGGAAATTCATCAGAGGGCGGCGGTCCCCTGGCTATGTGTGCCGTAGCTGCGGCAAGAATGTGTGAATATGCTGGATGTACAGTATATATGATTGATTCTGGAGACATTCTGGACAATAACATATTGGACTCTATAGATATGCTAGTCGTTCCTGGAGGATGGACACCAGGTATCGCAACCTATTTCGCACCTGACAGGCAGAGCCCGGTGAGAAATGCCATTCGAGATTTCGTCGACAATGGAGGGGCTTATCTGGGTCTTTGTTCTGGTGGCTTTCTAGCTACAGATTACGCTTGTTGGCCAATTGCGGATAATCCAAGGCAACAGGATAAATGGCCCTATTATCTGAATCTATTCAATGGTGAGTGCTGGGGCCCGCTAGATGACCTTTCTGATTATCCTATGGATCCGGCGGCTCGTGTTCCCGTTAGAATGACAGATCCAGATTTTGGCTGGAATGGTCAGACTTACATTATAACCTATCACTGGGGAGGCTTCTTTACAGGTCCTGACCGTGGTCCACTACCGAGTGGAGTCGATTGTGTAGGAGTTTATGATTATGAGGGCAAGTATGATGAGGAAGCTGCCTTTATCAAATTCTCATTTGGCAATGGCAGAGTTTTCTTAACCGGCCCCCATGCAGAATATGAAGAGAGTTCCACTCTATCTAATTCACGAGATTGGTGTTTCGGAGATGATTATAATACTGGTACGGGAGAGGCTGTGGCAGATCCTGATACGGAATGGGATTTAATGGTAGATGTATTGGCCTGGCTGATGCCTACGAAGACTGTTTCTTCAGGAAATTTGCCAGCTCCTCATAGCAACACAGCGGCTGTTTATGGAACCAGGGGCAACTCGGCAAGAGTTACCTGGGCTACAATGAAAATGCTTCGTTCACTGGGAATCGAGCCCTATGCTTATGATAGCGCTGGAGCCACTGAAATAACCACCAGCCTCTTTGACCTCTCTGTATACCCCAACGGTGTTGAAAAGGTTATGGATGACTATGTAGATAAGCCTACCATTGATACATTCGTCGCCAATGGTGGTGACCTCATCGGTATAGGCGGTGGAGCAAATTTAGTTGGTGTTCATTTTGGCTATTGGGGTGCACCTTACATTAGTGGTAAGAACCTTAAGATCGACCATGGAATGGTAGATGTGCCAATAACAGATCCTGACACCGGCTCGGGTACATATTCAATTGCTTATTGGGAGGCAGAAGCAGCAGTTGACGGACATCATTGGGATGGAGCAGGCCCGGACTCCCCTGCAAGTTATACTCCTATTGGCTGGGAAATTAGTGATGTTGAGGCTGCCGGTGCTACTGTAGTAGGTACTTATTATATATCTTCAGGTCCTCCTAAGCAGCGCCGCGATATAGCTGTTATGATAAAGTATCCCTATGGTACAGGAGGCGGTAAGATATTTCTGTCATCAGTAGACCCAGGTACAGAGGAAGGAAGTCTTAATGATGGATGTCAGTGGGATAATGGTACTAAGGGCTACTTTGACTCAGATTCTGAATGGGGACTGATAGATAATATTCTCGCCTGGATGGGTCTCTAATTGAGTTGGTAAGCTGTATGGGAACTCCGTCTCACATCTTATAAACTTATGATGCAGCAAACAATGTTGGATTCGCTAGAAAAAAAGAAAAAAGGGGCATCGACTTTGATGCCCCTTTTTTATTGAATTAGGCCATACTAAATAGAGCAACTTGCTCTCTCGTAACTTGGAAGCTTGGAGATTTGTACGGCTGCCGAGGGACATTTTCTGAAGGAGCCTTTATTAGTGAATAGTCGTTAGTGAATAGTATTTAGTATTTAGCTAACGACCAACGACTAAATACTAACGACTAGTCCAGCGAAGGAAGAAAATGGTCATCATGTACACCAGAGAAATTGAAAGTTTCCTTAATTAAGATTTAGCAAGCATTACAGAGGGAGTCAAAACAAAATTGACTCCCTCTTTCTTTTTTGCTAGAATATTAGCAGTTAAATATTGACATTACTGTTAATAATAAGAATCAGAATTCTTTACGGAATATATAAGAGAAAGGTAGGTGTTTATGAATATTAGTGATTTGCGGCAAGAGATATCAATCCTGAGAGAAGAAAGATTAAAGGCAGAGAATAGATTAATGCAGGCAAAAGATATGCTCCCTTGCTCTTTAATCTTAAGGAAGGTCTTCTGTGGTAATCCGAGCTGTAAGTGCCAGAAAGGCAAGCTTCATGGACCTTACCCTTATCTATCAGAAAAGATAAAAAGGAAAACCAGATTAACCTACATTAGAAAAAGGGATCTTGAAAAAGTAGAAAGAAAAGCCGAGGAGTACCGTCTATTTCAAAAAAGACTTGAGTATGTAAGGCACCTCAATAGAAGAATTGATGATCTATTTAAAAGAATAAGAGAAATGAGAATTGAGGAAAGTGGAAGAACAAAGGAGAACAGAAGAAAATGAGGCAAGCTATTAAGGTATGGCTCAGGAACGAGAGACAGATAGAAGAGGCTATTATTAATGGAGAAGAGACTCAAGTCGTGGAGAGCGATTTCGGAGCAAATGAGTTTCTTGTTGACTTCTTAAAAAGGGTGGGTCTTTGGGATATCATTACGGGAATGTTGATAAAAATGGGAAAGAATAATGGATATCTAGGGAAAGTTATCCTAGGAATTCTCATCATATAAAAGAGCTTATGGCCATAAGAAAAATAGCTGGGCAAAGGTAAGGTAAAAAAGATAATAGAGAGTCTTACCTTGGACAGAGGCTACTGGGGAGGACATTTTCTATGGAAGTTAAACAAAAGATGGGGAATAGATTTTGTCACCTTGGTTAGAGATGATGATCTTGATTTTGCAAAATATGTAGAATATTACCTGGAAGGAGTAGAGCCTTCTTTTGAAGAAAGATGGATAACTGTTAAGAAAAGAGGAAGAAAAAAGAAAAAGAAGATAAGAATATGTGGCATCAATGGACTTTACCTAAGAAGATATTCTAGACAAGGAAGGGAAAAAGACCTAGGTAAAGTCAATACCGTAGTTGTCTATGATAAAGATAGAAAGGGGAGAGAAAGAAGGAAGATTTATGTTACCACCTTAGATGCTGAAGGTGACCCTTTTAAGATCTACAAGTTCTACAAAGATAGATGGACTATTGAGAATCAGGGAATAAGGCATCTATCACAAAGATGGAACTTGAGAGATTTAGCTGGAAGAAGCCTTAATTCTATCCAGGCCAGGATCTGGACCATTCTTATGCTCTACAATGCAGTAAAGATCTTAGAGATGAAATATGAGAATAAGATGGAAAAGCTACAGGATAAAATGAGAGAAAAAGGTGAGCAATCATATCTTTCTGGCTCTGCTCTCATAGTCTATGGAAGGGATAAATATTACGGTATCTTTAGTGGAGTTAAATATGCTGAGCTGGTAGCTAAATTTACCGCTAAATCTACTGCTAAGTCCACTGCTAAAGAAATTGCCAGGGAACTGGAGAAAATATTAGCTGAAAGAGGACAAAAGAAGAAAATAACTGAGTTTATAAAAAGATTGAAACAAGAGTAGTTTTCCTAATAGTCTCTTGCCAAATTAAAGGGATTATTTTGCCCACGATAGGCTAGGCATTGCTTTTTTCTTGCCTTTATTCCTTAGATCGTCAATAAAAAGGAACTCCTTCCAAATTATCTTCCTTCCTCTTCCTGTTTTCTATCAAAAATGTCTCATCTTAGTCCGTTTTTTCCCCCAAGAACCCCAAATCGGCACCAACTTTCAATTTTTCAAGTGTACACCAAGTGTACACTGTTACACTTGACAATTTCTTTTCTATAGATATAATATAAATAAAAGATAGCTAATTTTAGACGTAAGCGGCTACAAAATTGCCAAAAATTGATATTTCTCAACTCATAATTCTAATCTTGCTAAAGGATTAAGAAAGCACTCTTTAAAGATATTTTGCAATAAGGTGGGTCAAGAGCGGGAAGTTTATTAAGTTAATTTTTTTTCCACAATATTGTATAATATATACAATGTTAATAATTCAGGAGGTAATTTAAGTATTCGCTCTTACCCTCCTTTGGTGTTATAGTGGCCTCCTTTATGGACTTGGACCATTATACACACCAAAGGAGGAAATACAAGTTAGAAGATAGTTTATTGGGGGGTGATGAAATTATCTCTAATTAGCGAAATACTGAACAGGGAAGGAAAAAGAATTTCCGAGAGAACTCTTCGAAAGGAGGTGATTTAGAAAGACAAAAGATGAAGGAGAGATCTTTGAGAATTTAAAAGGAGGAGGTATTTATTATGAAGAAGATTAAAAGATTGTGGTTAATGGGAGTGCTAGTTTTTAGTTTGGCTGCTGTTTTTGGAATAGCAGCAGCTCAAGCAGTAGAGCTACCCCAGGACATTATGGTGGTTGGAT
>JAUVZS010000038.1:0-8239 GCA_030602435.1 Clostridia bacterium | reverse complement strand
TCTCTTATATATTCCGTAAAGATTCTTATCTTATATATTCCGTAAAGATTCTTATCTTATATATTCCGTAAAGATTCTTATCTTATAATATCAAATGTCAAGACTGATCCCTTTGAATAATGCTTAGAAGTTAAGGTAAGAAGAAAAAGTTCTTTACATTTCTCTCTTCTGTGCTATAATTAACAAAAATTGGAGGCGAGTTCCAAAAATAGGAAATGATGGGATAGAAAGACCCTAGCCTTGAGGGGTTCTCCAATCAAGTGAGGTAGGCGAAATATTTCAGACCTTATGGGATGACATAAAGCTTCAGCCTTTTCTCGCCTCAAAAGCTATTTTATCAAGGCAGAGATGTTAATGCAAAAAGATCTGAGGAGATACGATTCCAGGCCAGTCAAATAATTAAGAAGAGAAAAATGAGAGAAAAGATAAAGAGAAAGAAAAAGGCCTTTACTTTAATGCTCATTCCTCATTCTAGAGGCAAAGTACGGCAGATTGCAATTTCAAGATCTGGTTTTTTCCTCATTTTATTAGGGGTAGCCGTATTCTTTGCTCTGTTATCTTCTTCTATTAACGATTATAGACAAGTAAGGAGTAAAGAAGCTCGTCTGCATGAGTTAGAGAGAGTAAACAAGGCTCAAGAGGAGAAAATCCTTTCCCTGGTTCAGGAAATAGAAGGTTTCAGTAAAAAGATGGAAGAGTTAAAAGAGCTGGAAGATAAGTTAAGGATTCTAGCAGGAGTAGGGGGAGGTAGTGAGACAGAAGAAGAGAAGTTAGGCAAAGGAGGGCCGGAGAATTACCTTCTTCTCGAAAAGGAGATAGAGCTAGAGAAGGGAGGGTCTCTTTCTACCAATCTTATTGGGAAAATTGAGGAAAATGTTGTTTTTCTTAAGAACGAAATTAAGAGATGTGAGAAGAGTTTAGGGGAACTAGAAGAGGTTATTCGTGAAAAGATAGATTTGTTCGCCTCTACTCCGAACATCTTTCCCGTTCAGGGATGGATATCTTCTGGTTATGGATGGCGAAGAAATCCTTTTACCAGGAAAAAAGAGCTCCATCGAGCTATCGATATTGTTGCTCCCTGGGGAACAGAGGTAAAGGCAGCTGCTCAGGGAAAGGTCATTTCCACTGGATGGGAAGGTGCCTATGGCTTGATGATTAGGATAAATGATGGACATGGATATTACACTGTCTATGGTCATCTTTCTCGTATCTTAGTAAAAAAAGGACAATGGGTGAAAAAAGGAGATATTATAGGAAGGATAGGCAGCTCGGGCAGGAGTACAGGACCCCATCTACATTTTGAAGTATGGTTTAATGAAAAGACCGTTAACCCTTTGAATTTAATGGTAGAACCTTTGGGATAAAGTTTTTGATAAGGAGTAGGCAATACTTTAGCCGGGAGATGAGAATGTTTAAGAAAAAAGAAAAGTTTAGGACCAGTAGTATTATAGGTGGAGAAGCGGAGTTTAAAGGGACCTTAAAAGATGAGGAAAGTATTCGTATTGATGGAAAATTTGAGGGAAAAATTCAAGTTGAGGGGAACGTTACTATTGGAGAAGATGCAATTGTTAAAGCAGACATTCAGGCTAAATCGATAAGCATTGGAGGAAAGGTTATTGGTGACATTAATAGCGAGGAAAGAGTAGAACTTTTCTCCTCAGGGAGCCTGGAGGGAAAGGTAAAAGCTTCTGATTTAACCATTGCCGAAGGTGCTTTCTTTAACGGAGAGTGTAGAATGGTTTCCCCAGAAGAGGCTAAGGAAGAAAAAACATCTAAGAAAGCTACCTCGGAATTTGAAATTGTTCAGCCTGAGGAAGAGTAATTGTGGGCGGCATAGCCAAGCGGCAAGGCAGAGGACTGCAAATCCTTTATCCCCGGTTCGAATCCGGGTGCCGCCTCCAAATTCGTATATCGTATTTCGTATATAGTATATCGAAATAAGGAAAGTTCTCTCCCCTATTTTAGTTCGTTATTCGTAGTTCGTTGACTAAGACCTTCTGTTTGTTTGTAGATCATTATTTGTTGTTTTTTTTATCTTCGATCTCATAACTATGAACTAAGCCTATAGTGGCGTATGCCACTATCGAGAGAGGGAAAAAGCACATCGTGCTTTTTCGGGTGAGGGGGAATGAAAACGGAAAACAAACAACGGAATACGAATTGCATATAAATATCTATAGTGACGTATGCCACTAGCAAAGAAGAAATGGAAAGAATTTGCGAAAAATTAAATCATTTATCAAAGATGATCACAGTTTCAATGCGCAAACTCCGAGATGTACTGTGTATAATTTTCTTTTGGGTCTTGGGCACAAGTAAGAGATCATGGGACACGATTTTTTGATTCACTATTTTGTTGTTCATTATTCGTCGTTTATTGTTTATTTTTATTCACTTTTTCCTTTATCTATTTCGTCCCTCTTCCCCCTGGGGAAAGAGGGGTTTTGGTTCTCGTTATTTCCTCTCTTGTAGTTCATAGTTCATCGACAAAAATAAGTCAATGAACTACGAACAAGGGACCAATGAATTGAGGAGGTTAACTTCTTATTGCTTACAACTGAGAAAGGGGAGGGGGAAAAGGGTGAGTGACCACGAGCAACGAGTAGGAAGCGAGGAACATGGCCCAGTTAGCTCAGTGGTTAGAGTGCTTGCTTGACATGCAAGAGGTCGCTGGTTCAAGTCCAGCACTGGGCACCAAAATCGTATATCGTAAAAGACGGAGGCTAAAATTAGAGTAAATGAGCAAATAAGAGCGAAGGAAGTAAGACTTATCGATGAAGGGGGAGAGCAAGTAGGAATTTTTCCCTCGGAAAAAGCTTTAAAAATTGCCCAAGAAAAAGGGGAGGATTTGGTAGAGGTAGCTCCTGAGGCTGATCCTCCTGTCTGTCGAATTCTGGATTATGGAAAGTTTAAGTATCAACAAGAAAAGCGGAGGAAGAAGGCAAAGAAAAAGCATTCGACCAATGCTTTAAAGGAAGTAAGGTTAAGCTGTAGGATTGGAGAGCATGATTTTGAGGTAAAAGTAAGAAAAGTATGTGAATTCTTGAAGGAAGGGCATAGGGTAAAACTCTTTCTCAGGTTTAGGGGAAGAGAGATGATTTATAAAGAGCGGGGAAAGGCCGTTCTGGAACGAGTGATTAAGAAAATAGAAGGGATAGGAAAGGCTGAGTCTGTTCCAGCTATAAGCAATAGAACAATAGAGCAATATTTGATACCTAAAGTGAGTAAGTAGCGGATAACTTAGTTCATAGTTCGTTGTTCATAGTTCATTGACTTGTTGAGTACTTTAAATTACTAAGCAAGTATAGCCTACAGCTTTTTCAATCTGCGTAAATCTGTGTCCAAGAAGAAGAGACGGGGAGAAGGGAATGCCGAAAATTAGAAGCCATAGAGGGTCGATGAAACGATTTAAAAAGACTAAAAAAGGGAAGTTAAAAAGAAGTAGGGCTTATACTGGACACTTAAAGGAAAAGAAATCTTCTAAAAAGAAAAGAACTTTGAGGAAGAGTGTTTTGTTGAATAAAGGAGACGCAAAAAGAATTAAGAAGTTAATCTCTGTCTAGAAGAGGGGTGTTTAATGACCAGAGTAAAAAGAGGTGTAATCCATACTAAGAAGAGAAAAAAAATTTTGAGACTAGCTAAGGGATATAGAGAGGGAAGAAGTAAACTTTATACCCTGGCTAGCGAGGCTTTAAAGAAAGCACTTTCTGCAAGTTATAGGGGTAGAAAAAGGAGAAAGAGAGATTTTAGAAGGCTTTGGATTGCAAGAATTAATGCAGCCACTCGTAAGGATGGACTTCCTTACAGTCTTTTTATAAGGGGACTAAAAAAAGCTAACATTGGCCTAAATAGACAAATTCTTTCGGAGTTAGCTGTTAATAATCCTTCTGAATTTCAGGAATTGGTGAAGAAAGCCAAAAAAGGGCTAGAGGAGTAAGTTGCTCCGGTGGTTAAAGTATTTACTAAGAGTGTTAGGGATATTTATTTGTCTGGTAGGAGTATTTCTAGGGGTAACTCTTTTGACATTAAGGATATTAGTACCTCCACAGAAGAAGATAGAAGTTCCTTCCATTACAGGTAAAGATGTGAAGGAAGCGCTTATTCTGGTGAGTGAGCAAGGTCTAGCTTTAAAGATGATTGGTAAGAGATACGAGCCTCAAATTCCTCAAGGAGTTATTATTTCTCAGTTTCCCTCTCCAGGAACCAAGGTACGTAGAAATAGAGAAATCAAGGTATTCATAAGTGAGGGGACAAGGACAGCAGTGGTACCTTCTCTCATAGGAAAAAAAGTAAGAGAAGCGAAGATATATCTCTCCCAGAGGGGGTTAAACTTTGGAAATACAAGTTATACCTATGCTAGATTTCCTCAAGATGAGATTATCTCTCAGGGTCCTTCTCCTCAAACCGAGATAAATACCGAGGATGGTATAAATGTCTTAGTGAGCTTAGGGAGAAGGAATCCAGGATTTTATATGCCTGAGTTTATGGGAAGAAAAATTGAGGAGGCGAAAGATATTTTTGAGAAATTGTCTTTGAAAATCGGGAAAATAAAAGAATCTCCTTCTTCGGGAGAGGAAGGAGTGATTCTTTCTCAGGTTCCCTTGCCCGGAACTCGGGTGGACTGCGAAACTTCCATTGAGTTAGTAGTGAGTACTTTTTATAAGGAAAAACAATCCTTTTCTCCAAAGGTAAGATGGATACCAACTCTGGTGGAGGTTCCTCTGGGACTGACCAAGAAGAGAGTTAGTGTGGTGATCGTGGATAGTCAGGGAAGAAGAACTATAGATTATGGAGAGAGGGAGGCAGGGGAGAAAGTAAGGATTATTTCCAAAGTAGTAGGGAGAGGAGAGATCAGAATCTACGTAGATGGCGAATTAGTCAAGATAGAGAATGTTGAGGAGTAAAAGACCGTATATCGTATGTCGTATATAGTATATCGTAAAGATTCCCTCCCCATAGGGAAGAGGGAAAAAGAATTCCCGAATTCAAAATTAAGAGAGAGTAATGTATGGTAAAGATAGCAGCTTCACTACTGGCGGCTGATTTTAGCTGTCTTTATGAAGAGATAAAAAAAGTAGAAAAAGAGGCAGATAGTCTTCATTTTGATATAATGGACGGACATTTTGTCCCCAATATAACCTTTGGCCCACAGGTGGTTGCTTCTCTAAGAGAAAAAGTTAATCTGCCTTTTGAGATTCATTTGATGGTAGAAAATCCCGGGGAGTGGATTGTTCCCTTTACCAGAGCCGGTGGTGATTTAATTACTATTCATGCAGAGACTTCTCATCACCTGGATCGGTTGATTACTCTTATTAAAAAGGAGGGGAAGAGAGTTGGCATAGCTTTGAATCCTGCTACTTCCCTTTGCGGATTAGAATATATTCTCTCTCAGCTAGATTTAGTTCTGGCTATGACAGTTAATCCTGGTTTTGGAGCTCAGGATTTTCTTTTCTCTGTTCTACCAAAGATAAAAAGCCTTCGGCAAATGCTAAGGAGCAAGGGGTTTCTCTTGAAATCGAAGTAGATGGAGGAATTAATCAAGATACAGCGGCTGAGGCTATAAAAGCAGGAAGTTCCACTTTAGTAGCAGGAACGACTATCTTTGACGCATCTGAGCCGAAAGAAGCGATACTTAGATTGAAGAATACCTAGCGGTTTTATACGCTTGCCGAAGGACATTTTCTGAAGGAGCCTTATAGCCGCTACCTTAACGAAGCTTCTGAACGAAGGAAAAAGAAAGATTTACTGTTTGAGGAACGAAGTGACGAGTTTAAATCTTTCCCGTAGCGAAGAAGCTGAGTAGAAATAATTCAAGGCGGATATACAGCGACAGAAGAAAATTGTCCTGAGGCATATTTAGAAAGGAGATAACGGTGGCAACAAAGATACAGCTAAGAAGAGTAGGAGCCAAAAAGGTTCCTTTTTATCGTATAGTAGTAGCAGATTCTCGTTGTCCATCAAAGGGAAAGTTTATTGATAGATTAGGATGGTATGACCCACGAGAGAAAAAAGTAGGTATAAATAAGGAAAATAAGGAAAAGATTTTGGATTGGGTTAATAAGGGAGCTCAACTTACTAATTCGGTTAAAAAGTTACTCCTAAATTTTTCTATCCTTTCCTCAGATGACTTATCTTAATTAGTTCGTAGTTATGAGTTCGTAGCTCATTGACCAAACAACGGTTATCGGCTCGTGGTGAACCAGCGGGCAAACTGGCTAACAGGTCAATTCTTATCGCTTACAGCTGGAAATTCGAGGCTGGACCTGATTACTAAACACTAAAAGGAGGTTGAAATGCGGGAGCTAGTAGAGTACATCGTCAAACACGTAGTGGATTTTCCGGATGAGGTGAAGGTACAGGAGATAAAAGCGGAGAAGATTATTCTATTGGAAATCTCTGTAGCTAAGGCAGATATGGGCAAGGTGATAGGGAAGGGAGGTAGAGTAGCTAATGCTCTGCGGACGATTGTAGGCGCAGCAGCAGCCAAGTTAAAAAAGAGAGTAATGGTGGAAATTTTAGAGGAAGAGGCATAAGCATTTAGGATGCGCGTTGATATTATTACTTTGTTTCCTTCCATGTTTAAGAATCCCTTTAATGAGAGTATGATTAAAAGAGCGAAGGAGAAGGGGATTTTGAAGATTAAACTTCATGATTTACGTCAATTTACCCATGATAAACACAGAACCGTAGATGATGCTCCCTATGGAGGGGGAGCAGGTATGGTTATGAAGCCGCGGCCTCTTTTTGAAGCGGTGGAAAAGATCAAAGAAGAGATTGATTCTTCTTCTAGAGTCATTTTCCTGTCTCCACAGGGCAGACCCCTCAATCAGGAAAAAGTTAAGGAGTTAGCCAAGGAAAGAGTCTTGATTTTTATATGCGGACATTATGAAGGTGTTGATGAGAGAGTGAGAGAACATCTGGTAGATGAGGAAATATCCCTAGGTGACTATGTTCTTACAGGAGGAGAGCTTGCAGCTATGGTTGTGGTAGATGCGGTAGCCAGAATGCTTCCGGGAGTCCTCGGATCTGAAGACTCTGCCCGTGAGGATTCCTTTTATAAAGGTCTCTTGGATTATCCTCAATATACCAGACCATCTGACTTCAGAGGATGGAAGGTACCTTCGGTGCTTTTGTCCGGCAATCACCAAAAGGTTAAAGAGTGGCGAAGAAAAAAGATGTTAGAAACTACTCTAAGGAAACGCCCTGATTTATTGAAAACTCTCAAGCTTAACCGAGAAAATGAAAGGTTGCTAGAGGAGATTAAAAGGGTTAAAATAAAATGCAAACTAAAATAAAAAAAATAGAAGCAGAAGCAATGAAAAAGGACATTACAGGATTCCGTGTAGGAGATACAGTGGCTGTGCATCTTAGCATTCGTGAGGAAAAGAGAAAAAGGGCTCAGATATTTGAAGGAGTAGTTCTGCGGAGAAGAGGAGGAAAAACGAGAGAGACCTTTACGGTGAGGAAGACCTCCTTTGGCATAGGAGTGGAAAGAGTGTTCCCTTTGCATTCACCATTGATTGAAAAAATAGAGGTCATCAAGCGAGGAAGGGTAAGAAGAGCCAATCTATCCTATTTAAGAGGTAAAGCCAAGAGATGAAAAGAGAAAAAGTCTTATCCTGGCTCAGAGAAACGGTTGAAAGTGCAATTATTGCTTTTTTTATAGCTTTTGTAATAATTATTTTTGTAGTACAAAGTTTCTGGATTCCTTCCGGTTCTATGGAACCAAATTTCCACATCGGGGATCGTATTTCAGCCTACAAGCTTTTCTACGGTATAAACAATGTAAAGCGAGGAGATGTAATTATCTTTAAATTTCCCCTTAATCCTCGCAAGAATTTTATCAAGAGAGCCATTGGGCTGCCGGGCGATGAAATCAGGATCGAGGACAAAAAGGTCTATATTAATGGAAAACTCTTAAATGAACCTTACGTTGTCCATAGAGATACCGGGAATGTAGGCTTTCCTCGCGACGAATATGGGCCAATAAAAGTTCCTTCTGATTCTCTATTTATGATGGGTGATAATAGAGATTCTAGTGATGATAGTCGTTATTGGGGATTTGTTCCTGCCGAGAATATCGTAGGAGAAGCATTTCTTCGTTATTGGCCTCCCTGGCGAATAAAGATCATAGGGGTATTTTCACATTAATGCTGAAAAGAAAAGAGCTAGGGAATAGGGGAGAAGAGGTAGCTGCTAATTTTCTAAAGAAACAGGGTTACCAGATTATAGAAAGAAA
>JAUVZS010000202.1:0-3641 GCA_030602435.1 Clostridia bacterium | reverse complement strand
GGAACGTGAGCATTGTTAGAACTTCTTTGAAAAATATAATAGATATAGCTCTCGTATAATTGACGATGCGTCCAGAAGAATAAAAGGAGGCTAGCCGATGAATGTTATGAGTTTAAGATTAGAGGAAAAGGAGATGAAGCTTATTGAAGAAATGGCAAGAAAAGAGGGAAAAGATAAATCCACCATAACCAGGGAGTTGATAGGTTATGGATTAACTTACTTAATGATAAGACTGTACAGAGAAGGCAAGTTATCTCTGGAGAAGGTAGCAAAAGAATTAGATCTTTCCGCGGTATGGAAAAGGAGCTCAAACGATGAGACCGATAAAGGGGGAGATTTTCGATATCCAGAGGTTTAGCACCCACGATGGTCCTGGGATCCGTACGGTGGTTTTTTTAAAGGGATGCTCTCTTTATTGTCCATGGTGCTGTAATCCGGAAGGCCTAAGTTACGAATCGGAACTTGCCTATTACCCCCAAAGATGTTTTGACTGTGGTGAATGTATCCATATCTGTCCTCAAAAGGCAATAACCAGATCTTGCAAAGAAGATGGAGTTAGTATAGACAGAGAAAAGTGCAACAACTGTGGAGTCTGTGTACCTGTTTGTAACTCAAAAGCTCTTACCCTCATGGGAGAGGAAATCAGCGCAGGACAGGTAATGAAGGAAGTTAAAAAAGATACTGTTTTTTATCGGGTTTCAGGAGGAGGCTTAACTTTATCCGGAGGGGAGCCAATGGAGCAGATAGATTTTACTGAAGCCCTCCTTTCAGTGGCTAAACAAAATGGGATAAATACCGCGGTAGAAACGTGCGGCTATACCAGTTCTGAGAATTTCAGGAGAGTTTTAAAAAACGTTGATTACCTCCTGTATGATATAAAGCATACCGATTCTAAAAAGCATAAGGATTTTACAGGAAAAGATAATAAGTTAATTCTGGAAAACATGAAGCTGGCTGTCCAGATTTGTCCTTCTGTTACGGCAAGAGTCCCCTATATCCCTGGATTTAACGATTCAGAGAAAGAAATTTTGGAAATAGCTGACTTCCTATCATCGATATCGGTTGCCTCTCTTCACATTCTGCCCCATCATAATCTTGGATCCTCAAAGTACAAAAGTTTAGGGAAAACTTACCAGATGGCATCTGTAAAATCTGTGGAGAGAAAAAGGGTCCAGAGGATAAAAAGAGTAATAGAGGAAAGATATCCAATTAAAGCGCGGGTAGGAGGATAGACTAAATACCCACTATGTGACTTCCTCCATTTATACTTATTACCTGCCCCGTAATATACTCTGCCTCCCCTGAGCAAAGAAAAGCAATCAGAGAAGCCACTTCTTCGGGACTACCAAATCTTTTCCAGGGAATCGCTTCTTTCAGTCTTTCCAGTGTTTCTGCAGGTACTCCGTCTTGAAGTGGAGTTTTTATACTACCTGGTGCAATTGCATTTACATTTATTTTAGAGGGAGCTAACTCCTTGGCTAAAGCCTTAGTGAACCCAAGTATGCCTGCTTTGGCTGCAGAATAATGAGTCCATTGGGATTCACCACACATCCCAAAGGTGGAAGCGATATTTATTATTTTCCCTCCTTTTTCTCTTTTCATCAGGGGAACAACAAATCGACAAAAGTTGAAGGCTCCTCCCAAATGAACCCCTATCATTCGATTCCACTCATCATCAGTAATTTCCTCTAAAAAAGCAGAGTGCCCATGTCCGGCGTTATTTACTAAAATATCTATCTTTTTATATCTATTTTCGATTTCCGAAACAACCTTTTTTACATCTTTTGAATTTGCTACATCTGTTTTAAAAACCAGTGTTTGTCTCCCCAACTTTTTTATCTGCTTGGATACTCTGTTTGCTTCCTCAAAGTTAAGGTCGACCAAGGCAATATTACATCCTCTTTTGGCAAGAGTAAGACATGTCGCTTTCCCCATTCCTGAGGCTCCGCCAGTAACCAAGGCTATCTGTTCTTTAAAGCTCATCTTAAGACCTCCTTAGTCTAATCTCCTCTGTTTTGATTTCTTTCAGTAATTACTAGAGAAGCCGCACCAATAAGACCCGCATCACTCCCCAGAGGCGAAGAAACAATATTTACAGAATCTCTTAATTGCTCAGGTACTCTCTGAATGGCGACCTCTTCGACTAATTCTAAGAATTTCTCTTTAATTTTAGATAATCCCCCGCCAACTATAATCATCTCCGGATCAAAAATCTCAACTAAATTTGCCAGGCCTATCCCCAGGGATCTTGCTGCCTGTTCTATAAGGTTTTCAGCAAACTCATCTCCTCTGAAAGCTGCCTCCGCTATTACTTTGGCAGTTATTTTATTTATATCGTTTTGCGCCAGATCCTTAATTAAGGTCTTCTTTCCCTCCCGTATAACTCCTTTGGCTATATTAGCAATTCCGATGCCCGAGGCCATCGCCATTAAACATCCTCTTTTTCCACAAGTACACACAGGGCCGTTGATATCCAGCGTAGTATGGCCTATTTCTCCTGCTGTTCCTCGATTTCCTCTATATATTTTTCCGTTAATAATGACACCAGCACCAATACCACTACTAACAGTAAGGTAAATCATATTCTTGGCACCTTTTCCTGCCCCAAAAAGGTGTTCTGCCAGAGCAGCCAGGTTTGCGTCATTATCTAAATAAACAGGAATTTTAAGGCGATCTTCTAAGATATCTCTTAAGGGTATATCATCCCATTGAGGCAGATTAGAAGTAGTTAAAGCTATGCCTCTTTTAAAATTCACATGTCCAGGGAATCCCACCCCCATTGCACTTATGTTGAACAAATCGACGCCTTCCTTCTTTAAAATGTTATTAACTTCCAAGACTACCAAATCAATCGTCTTTTGCGGTGGAAAGCTGCCATAATGAATTTTGATCGATTTATTCTGGAGCCTCCCCTCGCAGGTAAAAAGGCCCGTTCGAATATTAGTACCCCCCATATCCACACCTATAATCATTGAAGAACATTGCCCTTTCATGGTTCTTTTTGTTTAGATCCTTGTATGCTCTGTCCGACTAATAATATCATTTTGAATCTCAGGAGCTAAAGTTGTAAAGACTGCACAATATCCTGCTACTCTTACTATCAAATTTGGATATTTTTCTGGCCTTCTTTGGGCTTCTTTCAGTACCTTGGCAGAAACAACATTAAACTGTACATGCCATCCTTTCAGATCCTGGAAAAAGGTTCTTATCAAAAAAGCCAGAGATCTAAGTCCATCTAAACCCTCTAATATCTCTGGTAAGAACTTAAGATTTAACAATTGTCCCCCAGTTATTAAAATTGTAGGCAGCTTAGACACAGATTTGATGACAGCGGTAGGTCCTAACCTATCTGTAGCCTGTGCGGGAGAGGCACCCTCTGCCAGAGGTTGTCCTGATTTTCTTCCATCAGGAGTTGTCCCCACGGCTCCCCCCAAAGGAACGTTGGCAGATATTACCGAGGTAGAAGGATAATAAGTTCCACCAATAGGGCCTCTTCCATACCTGGTATTTTTATACTTTGCGATCTCCCGAATATAGCAGTTATAAGCTTTTCTTCCCAGTAGGTCTACATAATCCTCGTCATTGCCATACTTAGGTGCTTTATTTATTAGAATTTGGCGAATTTTTTCCCCTTCTATTCC
>JAUVZS010000094.1:0-5600 GCA_030602435.1 Clostridia bacterium | reverse complement strand
CCTCCGGGTCGATGTCAACCAATCCTACTTCCCAGGGACCGAGAGATTCTTCTTTTATAATATCGGCCAATAACCCCTGGGTAAACATTGCACTGCCTGCTCCTATTAAAACCAGTTTCTTTCGCATGATTATCCTCCTTTTTTAATTTCTCAAAATTTTATGTGATTTCTTGGTAGTATTTATGATATTGGACATGTTCGTTAGTTTTTTAAACCATTATGAGAAAAGTGGATTTATGATTTTTGAAAAAACTTTATGGGGTATTGAACCTGGTAATAAAAACACCGATTTCCGAAGATCTTCGAAGCTTTAGAATTATTTGATGAGTTAACGTTAGTACCTGCCATATTCCTTTACCGCCTCATAGAGAGCAACTATATTTTCCCAGGGAATATCTGGTTCAAACACGTGAGCAGGTCCGATGAAAAGGCCTCCATTGTATCCGACTGATTCTATCCTCTTTTTTACTTCTCTTCTTACTTCACTCGAAGTTCCATGAGATAGTGTATTTTGAATACCTATTGTCCCCCAAAAGGATAAGTAATCCCCATATGTTTTCTTCACCCATAATGGATCCATACATTCGGGTTGTACAGGACTTAAGATATCCACTCCAATTTCAATTAATTCAGGTATGACATCTCTGCAATCACCATCAGTATCATAAAATATGAGAATATTTGGTTTTGTCTCTTTGGCGACTTTAATAATCTTGGCTAATCGTCCTTTAAGCCATTTTCTCCAGGTATTTAGACTCATCATCATACCTCTTTGAGTAGCTATATCGTCACCTAACATCAATATGTCTACATCCTTTTTAGCATATTCCCTTGTTGTATTGCAGTATATCTGAGTAACTTTGTCTAAAAGATAATTAGCGAAATCCCCATTTGTCATGAAGTCGATTAAAAGATTTTCCATTCCTCGCAATGCCCAGGAAGTTTCAAATATAGTTGTACTTGGTCCCCCTCCCACTGCTAAGTTCTTTTTATGATACTCCTTGATTTTATCCTCCAGAATTTTTGAACGCCATTCCTCACAAAAATGAGGAAATGGATAATTTTCCATTTTCTTAACAGAGGTAAAATTTCGCATAGGAGAAATTATTTTGTGATAGTAGGGAGTAGAGCCTGGTGCATAAGCAATGCCCCATTCACTTATCTGTGTTCCCCCAGAAAGTTCATCAAAATATCTTTTAAAATATTTTTCTTTTGCTTCTTTTAAAGGATCTCTTAACTTTAACTCATTGCTCGCTAGATCTACTAGCCTCATCTCTATATCAAAATACTCATTTGGATCTTGAGCACCAGTTTTTTCCCTGAATAAATCCATTACCGGAAGTGTAAATCCCCAACTAACATGTTTAGGTACTCTGTCGGGAATTTGTCTTCTCATAGCAACCAATACTCTTTCTCGAGGTGTCATAGAAATTCCCACCTTACTAAAGACTTTCTTATGAAAACTGAGGCAAAAATTTTCTATGAGCTTTTAAAAGCTCATTTGTAAACTTCGATGTCAATTAATTCAATTTCCCAGGGACCAAGAAAATTTTCCTCTATAATATAAGCTAATAATCCCCCGGTAAACATTACACTGCGCACTCCCGTAAGAACCAGTTTCTTGGGCATAAGAGTGCTCCTTTTCTTGATTATTTGATCTAAGAATCTAGCTGATGTGTTTCTCTGCCTTTGTAATTACTCTCATAAGGTCTTTCTCAAAATCACTGGAGATTCTGGAGTGCCTCTCAGCTGATAAATTTAGATTACTGTAACGTTTTCTTGCGAGATCTACATCCAGCATCTTAGAGCCCTTAAGCCAAGGTACTGTCATCTTCCGTGACCAGATACGGGGTTCCCAGTGTTCGTCCCGAAACCTTTTTGCTGTATGCAACGTTGCTATGAAATTGCCTCCCGGTCCTGCCTTACATATCTCATCAACCCCAATTGCCTCCTCAGTAACCTCAAATTCCTTAGTGAATCGCTCCAATGCTCCCATGAATTCGTTATCCAAAATCATCTGAATTGGTGAACACACCTCATCGATAGACAACAGACCCGCATCAATACTAACCTGTCCTCCAGCCAGTAAGGTTGGTATGGCTGTTAAAGCTTTCTGCATCCCAGCCTCGCAGGAGGGAAGCTTTGCATCAGCTAGTCCACATTGTCCACTGAAGGAAGCAGCATAATAACGAGCCATTTGAGCAGCCATCAAATTAGTAATTGCCACTTCTGGCCGGCCATAAGGACGAATCATTGTTCGCATATCAAGCACTGATATGGTGGAACTAATGTGAAAAGTCTTATCGTCAAAAAAAGCACGTCTTATGATTCCTAAAGCCAGATTTTCAGCAATAGAAAGTGTCACAGCTCCAGAAAGCGTAACAGGTGCTGTTGCTCCTGCGGCAAAAAGTGAGGTGCCTATATTAACTTCCAGGCCTTTTTCCCAGAAATAGATGAATTGATATGCCTCATGACGTGCCAGCTTGAGAGGTGGAACAAGATAAACTACGCCCCGGAAAATCTTGGGCAGTAGTTGATTTTCATATTGGCTTTTGATTTGATACAGATCAAAGATGTAAGGAGACAGGTCATCAAGATGAATGCTTCCTGCCTCCTCCGCTCCATATTTCCAGCAGTAATATCGCTCGTATAATGGCTCCAACTTGGAATAAAGAGCCAGCGGGCAACCAAGCATATGCGCCCCATTGACATGCTCCAAGTACCGAGGTAGATTGAAGTAATCAATCAAAGCATCCTCAGTCCAGGATTCTAACTTGCCTGAAAGGGGAGAGTGATACATACCGTAATATATGCCTGCTGAGCTACTCAGTCTGGGAGTAATCTTAGTCCAGTCAATCTTCTCTGAGTCAGAGATAAACTGCTCCACAAACCCTGCAGTAAATCGGGCCCGCTTGCTGCTGTAATCTACCCGGGCACCAAACTGATCCAGAACTTCTAATACGCGCTTATTCTCAATCTCCATACCTATTTTTTCCAAGATTTTCAGTGCACTGTGATGAATAGTATCTACCTCTTCCTGGGAAAGAACATCGATATTGTGTCCGGCAACTCGCATTTAAGACTTTCTCCGTAAACAACATCTCTCAGTGGTATCCGTTGAACTTAGAGGTACCCCGTAGTTCAGCTGCGGGGTACCTCTAAGACTCTAATTCTAAACTCGCAAACGCGCTTTAACGGCAATCTATGTGTTGCCACCAATTACCACTACTCATAAATTATCTTCTATCAGTTGGTTTATCCTTGTCTCCATGTCCTTCAGGCCCTGTTCAGTACTCTTTTCACCCAGCAGAATACTGCTAACTTCACTTGGCAGGATTCCCCACATCACCGTCAAAGTATCTACCATGTATGCCCCATATTCTTTTGCGTAAGGTAATATTTGGAAAACCCCTCTCCACAGCCTGCTATTCTGGAAGTAGGGATCATTTCCCAGCTCTTTTCGGGAAGGGACAGAGCCAACTCCTTTAGCCCAATAAAGATGATTTTCGGCTTGCAGGGTAAATTTTACATACTGCCAGGCCTCTTTTGGATACTTGCTCACTTTTGCAACTAGCATCCCCCATCCTCCTTCAGCAACAAAATAAGGTTTACTTCCCTCTATGAAGGGGGGACGATTAAAATACTCATACTTTATATCAGGGTAACTCTGATCGATCACAGCAGTAACCCAAGGAGCAGCAATAGCCATCGCTCCATTGCCTTCAAAGAAGGCATCGTACCAGCCAGTGGACTGTATATCGTGTACTCTATTGGGGCCTTCACCGTGCTTGCGTAGGAATTCTATAGCTCCTCTAGCCTCGGCTGTATCAAAGTGTACTACCTTGTTTTCCGCATCTCGGTAATCTCCTCCTAATTGAAAGATGAGACTGGAAAATTTCGCACCAATATACCCCTCACCAAATATTCCTAAGCCTATCTGCTTGATATTTCCCCTCTCATCAAAGATAGTTAACTTTCGGGCAAATTCCATGAGCTCCTTCCAAGTTTTTGGCCCATAATTTTCATACCAGCTTTCAGGTATAGAAAGGCCTGCTTTTTCTACCAGATCAAGGTTAATCAGTAGGCCAGGGCTCTCTATATTTATCTCCTCCGGGATTCCATAGTACTTACCTTCCCATGAACGATTTGGTAGAGCTTGAGGAAAATACTTCTCTTCTATTTCTTTTTGGCTTTTCACCCAATCTGGAACGGGAAGAAGAACCCGTGCTTGAGCAAATTTAGTGGTGCTACCATAGTACTCTACAATGTCTGCTACTGTTCCTGCAGCAAAAGCGGGAAGCATTTTTTCACCCAGTTGAGGCTGGACCTCATACTTAATTTTGATATCAGGGTACTCCTCTTCAAATGCTTGAACTAAATGCTCTTGTACTGCAACATAAGCAGGATTGGGATGTGACCATAAAGTCAGAGTTGTTTTCGAGAGACCAGGTTGGCCTACTAAAAACAAACCTGCTATACCCATCAGCATAGGGAGAACTAGAAACTTTTTCTTTAACATAATATCTGCCTCCTTCTTATAACTTGAATTTAGTTAAGGGCTATCCTCTTAAAGTAACTATCATCACCTCCTTCCCCCAGTTTTTTTATCCATATCTCATGGACTCAGCGTATGACAGGCTCTTTTTGCCCTTTCTGAATTTATTTGACCCTGTCAAAGACCTTAGCTCTAAACCATTTTATTCCATCTAAGTTCATTCCAAAAAGAAAGCATAGAATACTTAGGTAATCCTAACCCTTTAAGCCAGTTAAAACAACTCCTTTTACTATATTTTTTTGCGTTAACAAGAAAAGTACTAAAACAGGGAATATGGCAATAAGTGAGCCAGCCATGATTAAATGGGAATTTCCTCCACCACGAGCGAATATAAACATTGCCAGACCTAAAGGAATAGTGCTTTTTTCTGGGGAATTAATTACTATTAATGGCCACAAAAAATCGTTCCAGCTCCACAAAAAGTTAAAAAGTGCCAAAATAAGTAGCGCTGGTTTAGCTAGAGGTAGTACAATGCGGATGTAGATTCCAAAAAAGGAGGCTCCATCTATTCTTGCTGAATCAAAAAGAGCAGAAGGGACAGTATGAATAAATTGCCGCATCATAAAAATTCCAAAAGGGCTAATAACCCAGGCAACAGTTACTCCAGTGAGTGTGTTTGCAAGACCAAAAGCAACTATTATTAAAAATAAAGGTATCATTATCGTCTGGAAAGGTATCATCATACCTCCGAGTATCAATAGAAACATTATCTCTTTTCCTTTAAAGGAAAACTTTGCAAATATATAGCCAGCTAAGGAGCTTGTAAATACTACGAGTGCGGTTGCACAAACAGATACAATTATGCTATTTAAATATAAATGAATAAAAGGGAAGGTTGCAAATACTTGCCTGAAGGAATCCAGAGTGGGAGAAGTGGGTACCCAGGTAGGAGGCATTTTGTAGGCCTCCAAAGCTGGCTTAAAACTTGTTATTATCATCCAGTAAAAAGGCAGGAGCATAATGCCTGAGCCGAGACCTAAAAAAACTGTACTCGTGATCTTGCTAAATTTTTCATTACTCATTTTTCAGTACTCCCATTTGATTC
>JAUVZS010000274.1:0-2621 GCA_030602435.1 Clostridia bacterium | reverse complement strand
CTTCGGGAGGTCTTCAGTTGTAGCTAGACTGAGAAACTATAGGCTGGAAGCTGACTCTCCTGCGCCATATCCTCATAAGAATCTTCAACATCGTCCTGTCAGGAGCCATTCTATGTAATTTTCAAAAGACGATGGATTTGTTATCAACATCGTCCAGCCCGGGGAGCCAAATTTGCTAGTAAATCCCAGGTTCTTTTAAGGCTTTCTGGTTGTCTGTTTTTCTGGTATTGTGGTTTCTTTCCGATCCCACATATAAATTATCAGATTATTTTGGTAAGTAACAATGTCGTCTTCTGTATAAAAGTAAGACATTGACTGCTTTTCTCTAACCAAAAATCCTTATTTTTCTCTTCCAGTCTTTCACCTTCAAAATTTTTATTTCTGGAAAATTTAGGCTAGCTTAAAGGTAGGTAGTAAAGGTAAGATTTTTAAGGTGTTAATCTCTGTAATGTGGAATTCTAACAGAAGAGCACTCGAAGCTCAGGGAGATTTATGCAAGTACTTTGACGTCTTTAAACGTAAATTTCTAAATAACTTGAATAAAAGAAAAACTTCTCTATAATGAATATATACAATTGCAGGTATTTTACCAAGACAAAACCTAACGAATAACCGGACGATTAAAGGAAGATGGTCAAATCTCCATCATTGCCAAGAAAAGAGAGTAAGCCAACTCAAAGAATAGTAAGTGGCATTTTATTAATTATTTTCCCCTTTCTTTTAGCTGTCTTTCCTGGGTTATACATAACCGGAGCTGAGCCATCCTGGCGAGCTCTGGATCAAAAACCAACATTAGTTTTCATTCGCCAAAGAGTTTCTAAGGAAGACGGAGCCTATCGATTTAACCTTAAGAAAGGAGAAGAAAAATCTCCTTTTCTTTCCGTCGCTACTAAAGGCAAAAAGACCGGATTTAGAAAATTTGTACTGGCTGAAAAAAAATTCCAAAGTGAAAACTCTTCTTTTCCCATTTCTAAAAGTCACTCCATTGGTGAAGAGTTCTGGTTAGGATTCCCTACTCACGCAGAACTTTTCTACCAAGTCGCGCACATCAATTTTTGGGTAGAACCCAGAGCCCCACCCTTTATTCTTTAAAAATCCCCTTATAGTAAAAGTGTCAGGCACGTTGCTGGTCAGTTTATTACTGCTGCCATCAAGGTGGACTACGCCTGTGGTTAAACAGATTAGGTTAGAGTGATCTGACAGCTTGTAGTCGACTTTTAATGAGCAATAGGAGTCCAAAAGTAAGGATAAGAAAAAATTTACCATAAAACCTAAATCTTTGGACATTGCAAAGATAACCACGTTTAGCTCGACCGTTAAGTTGTGTGAAAGATGTGTGAAAGAAAAGAATTCACCAAAAAAGGAGAAGACATTGCAAGGAAAACTTTTCTACGATCAAAAATATGGAATCAAGTATTACGCTAAAAATCGTGAACGATACGATCTTGAGGTAAGTCCCCTATCCCAGGTAAGTGAACGAAAATCTTACGGGATTTACCCGATTGGAGGATTCCTGGTTAAATTTGTCCAAGTTGTTAAAAAAAAGTTTTTTTCTTACGAGATAAGATTTACCCCGGTTGCTATAAAAGAGCTGGGCATTGAAGCGTCTGATGATCTTGAGACCAAAAGCACGGAGATGGCTATCAAAATCCTCGAGTACGGCTGTCGCGATGATATGATCGTTACGGTGAAGCACGCTGACGAATATGTTGCACAGTCATCTGAACAATCCCTTCCCAAACATCGGCTTCATCACCGCTACAAAAGCTAAATCTTTCATAGCAACTCGAGGAAAGGCAAGCTGAAAACTGGAGTGAGATTAATTGACCATTGCCAATCTAATGCCCCCATGTTCCAAGGAACTGTTTGGTTTCAAGTTAACGGGAAAGGATCTCGCGATAGATCTGGGAACTAGCAAGACCCTGGTCTATAGGAGAGGATCAGGCAATAATTCACTACGTGAGAGAAACCTACAGCCTGTCCATAGGAGAACAGAGAGCTGAGAGAATCAAGATCAACCTTGGATATAGCTGTCCTAAAGGAAAAGCTAAGAAAATGAAGGTGAAAGGGAGAGATTTGAACACAGGATTTCCCAAGGAAATAGAACTTGATTCTGAAGAAATGCAGGAGGCAGCAGCAGACAAACTCTAGCAAATCCTGGATCTCTATGAAAGTGGTATCCATATAGTTACCGTAAAGCTGCAAGACGTTCATGCTCCAGGTGAAGTAAAAGAGGCATTCGAAAGGGTTGCCAGCGCCAAAGAGGATAGAGAGCGGCTCATCAATGAAGCTTTGGGGAAATATAATCAGGAAATTCCAAAAGCGAGAGGTGAAGCAGAAAAGACAATAAGACAGGCAGAAGCGTACGCAGTGCAAAGGAT
Organism: Clostridia bacterium; assembly: GCA_030602435.1. Taxonomy (GTDB): domain Bacteria; phylum Aerophobota; class Aerophobia; order Aerophobales; family AE-B3A; genus JAUWRC01. The sequence continues at coordinate 240 of JAUVZS010000274.1, read as the reverse complement.
AAATTATATGAATTTCCATGAAAGAATTATGTAAAAAAGTCAAGCAAAAAATAGTTTTCTGTCACCGCACAGCTTGACAAGGAAATAGAATGGTGTACGATGTTATTGCGATTTTTGGTAATCAGAGTAACTAACATATGGATAGCCTAGGACCTGCCTATTTCCCCTATAGTAGCTACGTTTTAAGAGTAGCTTACCCTGACAGCAAAAATCTACTTGATTATTGGGGTTAATCATCAT
>JAUVZS010000183.1:0-3961 GCA_030602435.1 Clostridia bacterium | reverse complement strand
CTGAATTTTGCTCCTACCAGGATCTCAATTCCTAAAGAAGTGAAGCTAAAGAATGTAGACCTTAGTATGCAGTTAGAGAATCTCTCTTATTTTCTGGCTAAGAGGAGCTAAGTAGCGGTGGCATTTATGCCACGGTAATGTTTAATAAATCAAACCACTACTGATGAACTATGAACCATAAACTAGCAAAAAACAAAGGAATAGAAAGAATACTCACTCTCTCCTCTTCCCCTCATATTAGGGATAAAACTACTGTAGCCCGAATAATGCGGGCGGTGATAATAGCCTTATCCCCTGGGGTAGCAGCTAGTATTTATTTTTTTGGCTTAAGAGCGGTGGAGCTGATTCTCGTTTGTAGTCTCAGCAGTACAGCTGCAGAATATCTCTTCTTAAAAATAAGAGGCAAGGGTGTTTCTGGTGGACCCAGTGCCTTACTTACCGGACTACTATTGGCTTTGATTCTTCCTCCCTCCTTCCCTCTTTGGGGCGCTGCCTTAGGGGCAATTTTTGCCGTCATTATCGGTAAGCAAATCTTCGGAGGGCTGGGTTATAATATATTTAATCCTGCTCTCATTGGAAGAGCCTTTCTGGTAGCCACCTTTCCTGTTCTTATGACCAGGTGGGTAAAGCCATTTACTCTGGACGCAGTGACTACAGCTACTTCCCTCGGACTTTTGAGGTTTCAGTCTCAGCCAACTCCCGTTTTGTCATTATTTTTAGGTAATGTTGCCGGCTCATTAGGAGAGACCTCTAGTCTTGCTCTTCTCATAGGAGGAGCCTATCTACTTCTTAAAAGATATATCGACTGGAGAATTCCTCTCTCTTATCTTTCTAGCGTAGCTTTATTAAGTACAATATTTTATCTTATTGATCCCCTTTACGGTGCTCCTTCTTTCCACCTATTTGCAGGCGGACTGATGATAGGAGCTCTCTTTATGGCTACTGATCCTGTAACCAGCCCTCTGACCAAACAAGGTAGATGGATATTTGGCTTAGGAGCAGGAATTATAGTAGTGATAATTCGCAGGTGGGGAGGATATCCGGAAGGGGTGATGTTCTCCATCCTTCTTATGAACGCTTTTACTCCTTTAATGGATAGATATATTAAACCAAAAACATTCGGAGGAAGATAATTTGAGAAAATCAATCCAGATGGTTCTGGTTCTATCTATAGTGGGAGTAGTTTCGGGAGGAGCTTTAGTCGGAGTATATAGATATACTGAGCCCAGGATAGAGGAAAATAAGAAAAGAAAGATTCGCCAGGCTATTTTTGAGGTTCTACCGGGGGCAAAAAGCTATGAGGTTATAACAAAAGATAGCCAGTTGGTTTATAAAGGGCTGGACTCTTCAGGGAACCTGGTAGGTTATGCCTTTATAGGAGAAGGAGCAGGATATCAGGGTAAGATTGAAGTGATGATTGGGATGGATTCAGTCCTGGATAAAACCACAGGGATCCAGATCTTAGAATCGATAGAAACCCCTGGTTTGGGAGCAAAGATAACTTCGGAGCCTTTCCGAGACCAGTTTAGAGAACTCTTAGTATTACCCTTTGTCGAGTTGGTCAAGGGAAAAACAAAAGAGTCTAATCAGATTCAGGCTATTACGGGGGCAACCATTAGCTCTCAGACGGTAGTAAATATTTTAAATAAGACTATTAAGGAGGTGAGAGAAAAATAGGAGAATGGGGAATAGTAAAAGAAATTTCTTTCGGAAAAGCAAAAATTAAACTCGAAAGAAAACCAATTTGTGAGAAATGTGGAATCTGCTATTCGAAAGGAAAAGACTTCATGCTTCTGGAAGTAGAAATTGGCGAAAGGGCTAGAGTAGGAGATAAGGTTAGGATTCAAGCCTCAGCAGGAAAGACTCTCATGGCCACATTTATCGTATTTATGATACCTCTATTAGCTCTATTAACAGGGATTTTCATAGGATATTTAATCTCGGGATGGCTTGGCTCTCCTTCTTTCTGGGAGACACTATTTGGACTTTCTTTCTTTTTCCTTAGTTTTTTCTTTGTTCGCTGGTATGAGAAAAAAGCCGAAAAAGATAAAGACTATTATCCCCATATAGTAGAAATTGCAAAGGAAAATTCTAAAGGAGGAAGATGGTCATAGAATTGGGTTTTTCCAGTTTTGGTTGTTATAAAGATAAGCTAATAGATAAATTATCAGAATTTGCTTTCTCTGAAGTAAAGAATATAGAGATTTGGTCCTCTTCAGCCCATAGTAATCCTGATCACTTCAGGTATAGGGATAAAAATTATCTGGATAGGTTCTCACATGAGCTAAAGAAATTTAGCCTGCATCCCTACTCTATACATGCCCCTATTAACTCTGGGCAGAGTATCTTTTCTCCTGATGAGTTAGAGCGAGAAAAAGCTTTGGAAGAAGCAGAGAAAGTAATAGATGCCCTGGCTAGAATAGGAGGGGAACTCCTGGTGGTGCATCCGGGCGGTCGAGAGATAGCAAATAGGAAAATACAGTTGGGGGCATCCCTGGCCAGCCTCAGACAAATTTTGAACTTTTGCCAGAAACACAATATAAGACTCGCTCTGGAAAACATGTGTCCCGGTGAGATTGGCAGCCGGGTAGAGGATTTAGAGTATCTATTGGCAGGGCTATCTTCTGCTGTTGGCATTTGCCTGGATACAGGACATGCTTATCTTAATGACAATCTATTTGAGCTTATAGAAAACTTAAGAGAAAGAATCATCCATCTTCATATTCAGGACACTTATAAGGGGAGTGATGAGCATCTTATTCCCTTCCAGGGAAAGATCAATTGGAGAAAATTTATGCATAAGTTAAAGGAAATTGGCTATCAAGGGGTATTTATGATGGAACTAAGAGAGAGGGAGAGTGGCTTAGAGGACCTTTTAAAAGAGGCAAAGGATGCTTTCGCAAAGCTTTTATATTCCGTAAAGCAATTCTGATTGCTTATATATTCCGTAAAGGATTCTTATCCTTATAAGAATGGTGGAAAAATAAATGAGCCAGATATTCGGGCCAGTACCTTCAAGAAGATTAGGGCTGTCTTTAGGTATAGATATAATTCCTTTTAAGACCTGCACCCTTGATTGCATCTATTGTCAATTGGGAAGAACGACTAATAAAACAATAGAGCGGAGAAAGTATACAGCATCTGATGAGATTCTTAGAGAACTGGAGAAAGTCCTTAGAGAAGGTGAGAGGGTTGATTATATTACTTTCTCTGGTTCAGGAGAGCCCACCTTGAATCCTGAGATAGGTAAGATGATTACCGGTATCAAAGAAATGACCTCTATCCCCGTAGCCGTGTTAACTAATGGAACCTTGCTTTATCAACCCCGGGTAGAGGCCGATTTGTTAGAAGCGGATTTAGTCGTTCCCTCTTTAGATGGAGCATCTGAGGAGGTCTTTAGAAGAGTAAATCGTCCCCATTCTTCCTTAACCATAAGTGAAGTAATTAGAGGGATAAAAACTTTTTCCAGAAATTTCAAGGGTAAGATATGGTTAGAGATTATGCTGGTTAAGGGAATGAATGATTCAGAAAAGAGTATAAATGAGATAAAAAAAGTAGCCAGGGAAATAAAGCTAGATAAGATCCAGTTGAATACGGTTGTACGTCCTCCCGCAGAAGAATCTGCGGGGGCCTTAGGCTGGCAGGATTTGGAGAGAATAAGGTCAATTTTAGGGAAGAGATGTGAAATTATAGCAGAGCTAAAAAAACTTGAACGGAGAGCTTATAAGGGGGATATAGAGGAGGCTATATTAACTATGGTAAAAAGAAGGCCGCTCACTCTGGCTGAGATTTCTTCCTCTTTAGGGCTGCACCAAAATGAGGTAATTAAGTATATAGGGTTATTAGAAAGGGAAGGACAAATTAAGAAGCGGATTCATCGGGAGAAGAGGTACTATTACTAGCGTATAGCGGGTAGCGTTTAGCGGATAGTAGCGGTGCCATTTATGGCACAATGTTGGAG
>JAUVZS010000047.1:0-7526 GCA_030602435.1 Clostridia bacterium | reverse complement strand
TTACAACTAGAACAAGGATAACGGAGCTAAAGCAAGGTAAGATAAGAACTTACTATATTAAGTCGGAAGATTTTGGAATAAAAAGAGCTTCCCTGGAGGAGCTGCGCGGAGGCACCAGAGAAGAAAATGCCTTTATCCTTGAAGACATTCTCCAAGGGAAAAAGGGACCAAGAAGAGAGATTGTCCTTATTAATGCTGCCGCTTGCCTCGCAGCAGCAGGTCTAGCCGAAGATTTAAAGGAAGGAATTAAGATAGCTGAGGATTCCATCGACTCAGGAAAAGCCAAAGAAAAACTGGAGCAGCTAATCGCTTTTACCAATAGTTCATAGTTCATTGTTCATCGACTAAGATTTTCTAACTTCTTTCTAACTCTGAACTGTCTTTTCTGACTACGAACTATGAACTACGAACCACGAACAATTCAAAGGAGAAAATCTTGATCCTAGACGAAATAGTGGACAACAAATTAAAGGAGATTGCTCAGTGGAAGAAAGAAGTACCACTGGTTGCTTTAAAATCTAGGATAGCTACCCTTGCTCCAACCAGGGATTTTAAGAAAGCTATATCCTCATCGAGGAGAATTAACATCATCGCCGAGATTAAAAAATCTTCCCCTTTGGCAGGGCTTATAAGAGAAGATTTTGATCCAGGCAAATTAGCCACAACCTATGAAAATAACGGTGCTTCAGCTATTTCTGTACTCATAGATAAAAAATTCTTCTCTGGGCACCCCAAAAATTTGACCAAAGTGAGAAAAGCCTCCTCTTTACCTATTCTGGCTAAGGAATTTATATTAGATGAGTATCAAATCTATGAGGCCAGAGTTCTGGGAGCAGATGCTATTCTTTTGATTGCTCGCATATTAGATAGGGAAGATTTAAGAAAATATTTAGATTTAGCCTCAAGGCTAGGTTTAGCCTGTCTGGTAGAAATCCATGAAGAGGAAGAGTGGGGAAAGATTGAAGATCTTCCCATTGATATTGTAGGTATTAATAATCGGAATCTGGCAAATTTTAAGGTAGATTTAAAGCTCAGTTTTAATCTTGTCAAAAAGATACCTTCAGATAAAATAGTGGTCAGTGAAAGTGGAATTAATAGCCGGGAAAATATTGATAGGTTAAGGGAGGCAGGGGTAACCGCTTTTTTAATAGGGGAGACTTTGTTAAAAAGTAAGGATGTGGGAGAAAAGCTAAAGGAACTTTTATACAAAAATACGTGATGCGTCGTGCGTGATGCGTATTGCGTAAGAGAAAAATGAAAGAAGAACTATTTTATCTGGACGACGAGATACGCAATACGAGATACGCAATACGAGAAGATGACCAAAATCAAAATTTGCGGTATAACTAATAAGGAAGACGCACTTTGGGCTATAAATCTAGGAGTAGATGTTCTCGGCTTTGTTTTTGCTGATAGCCCGAGAAGGGTGAGCCCAAGGATAGCGCAAGAAATTATTGAATTTCTACCTCCTTTTATTTCCAGTGTGGGGGTTTTTGTCAACGAGGATAAGGAGAAGGTAAAAGAAATAGCTAGAAACTGCAATCTGACTACTTTACAATTTCATGGAGAAGAATCCCCCTCTTATTGTCAAGGATTTAGAAAAAAAGTGGTTAAAGCTTTTCGTATTAAAGATGAGAGCATATTAAAAAAAATTAGCCAGTATAAAGTGGATGCTTACCTCCTTGATACTTATTCCCCTGAAGGGTATGGAGGAACAGGCAAAACTTTTAACTGGGATATTGCCAGAAAAATTAGGGAATTTGGAGTGCCTATCATTCTCTCGGGAGGGTTAAATCTGGCTAATATAAAAGAGGCCATAAATAAGGTTAGACCTTATGCGGTGGATGTTAGCAGTGGAGTGGAAAAGGAAAAAGGAAAGAAGGACCCAGAAAAATTAAAAAATTTCGTCAAAATAGTGAGGGAGTTGAATGAATCATTATCACTTTCCCGATAGAAAAGGACGTTTTGAAATATTCGGGGGAAAGTTTGTTCCTGAGACGCTGATGCCAGCCCTAAAGGAGCTGGAAGAAGCTTATCTGGAAGCAAAAGAGGATAAAAATTTTCAAAAAGAGCTTACGAAATATCTGACAGATTATGCTGGTCGCCCTACCCCTCTATATTTCGCCGAAAGATTAACCCAAAGCCTGGGCAAAGCTAAGATCTATCTTAAAAGAGAAGATTTAGCCCATACTGGAGCCCATAAAATCAATAATACATTAGGACAGGTACTTCTGGCTAAAAGAATGGGCAAGAGCCGTATCATTGCTGAGACCGGAGCTGGCCAGCATGGAGTAGCCACGGCTACGGCGGCAGCGGCGTTTGGACTACCCTGTGAGGTCTATATGGGAGAAGAGGATATCCAGCGTCAGCAGCTAAATGTATTCAGAATGGAATTATTAGGCACTCGAGTAATCCCTGTCTCCTCTGGAAGCCGTACCTTGAAGGATGCCATCAATGAAACTATCCGAGATTGGGTAACCAATGTGAGAACTACTTATTATGTTCTTGGATCAGTAGTAGGTCCTCACCCTTATCCTATGATGGTGCGTGATTTTCAATTAGTGATAGGTGAGGAAACAAAAGAGCAAATTCTGACCAAAGAAAAAAGACTTCCTCACTATCTCCTAGCCTGTGTAGGCGGAGGCAGTAACTCCTTAGGACTTTTCTATCCCTTTTTAGAGGATGATGTCCAGTTGATTGGAGTAGAGGCAGGAGGGCTGGGACTTTCGGGAGATAAACACGGAGCTACCTTGGCCAGGGGAAGTGTAGGAGTACTTCACGGAGCTAAAAGCTATCTTCTTCAAGATGAAAATGGACAGATCAGCTTAACCCATTCAGTGGCGGCTGGTCTAGATTATCCGGGAGTGGGCCCAGAGCACTCCTATCTCAAAAAAAGCGGGCGAGCTAAATATTTTACGGTTACGGATAAAGAAGCTCTGGAGGCTTTTCAGGCTCTTTCTGAGCTTGAGGGAATCACCCCTGCACTGGAAAGTGCTCATGCCATTGCTTACTTAAAGAAACTGGTTCCCAAACTAGATAAAGACAAAATAGTAGTAGTTAACCTCTCTGGACGAGGCGATAAAGACGTGGAGCAAGTAGCGCGAATATTAAATAGTTCATAGTTCATGGTTCATAGTTCATCGATAGGAAAGTCGGAGGAATCCGACCGCTACTATACGCTAAATTTGAGGTTGAAAATGAATCGTATCGAGAAAAGATTTGAGGAATTAAAAAAACAAGGCAAGAAAGCCTTTATTCCCTTCATCACGGCTGGAGATCCTGATCTGGCCACAACCAGAGCTTTAGTTCTGGAGCTAGAGAAAAGAGGAGCCGACATTATAGAATTGGGGATTCCTTTCTCTGACCCTATTGCCGAGGGGCCAGTTATCCAAAGGTCCTCCCAGAGAGCCCTAGAAGGAGGAACTTCTTCTCTCAAAATTTTGGATTTAGTTAGAGAACTGCGCCGAGAAACGGAAATTCCTCTTATCTTAATGGGGTATTATAATCCCATTTTTAAATTTGGAGAAAGAAAATTTATAGAAAAAACATCTCAAGCAGGGGTGGATGGATTAATAATTGTTGATCTTCCCCCTGAAGAAGCCCATTTTTTGTTAAAAGAGACTGAAAAAAACAATCTCGATATCATCTTTCTCCTTACCCCTGTTAGCTCAGAAGAGAGGATAAAGTTAGTTTGTGAGAATAGCCGGGGATTTATCTATTGCGTAGCCTACACCGGCATTACTGGTGATGAAAAAAGGAAGGATAAAAACTTAAAAGATTTAGTAGGTAAGGTTCACTCTCTTACCTCAACCCCGGTGGGAATAGGATTTGGAATCTCCTCGCCCTTGGCAGCAAAGAAAGCCGCCTCTTTAGCCGAGATAGTGATTGTAGGAAGCGCTATTGTTAAAAAAATAGAAAAGTATAAAGGTAACAAAAATTTGGTAAAAGAAGTGGGAGTTTTTGCCGAAAGCCTGGCTAGAGCAGTAAAAAAGTAATCTTAGACCCTCCATTCACCAAAAAGAAGGAGATGGATATGGATGAGCGATATCTTATTGATGAGATGAAAATAGAGGACTCCTGGAGAATTTTTCGCATTATGGCTGAGTTTATAGAGGGATTTGAAGTTTTGTCTAAAATACCTGCGGCCGTATCTATATTTGGCTCAACAAGGACCCGCCCCAAGGACAATGATTATCAAAAGGCAGAAGAAACTGCTCGTAGATTAGTCAAGGAGGGATATGCTATTGCCACCGGAGGAGGGCCAGGGATAATGGAAGCAGCGAACAAAGGAGCTAAGGAAGCAGGGGGAGTTTCTGTAGGACTTAATATTGATCTTCCTGAAGAACAGAAACCAAATAAGTATATCGGAACCTATCTTAATTTTCGTTATTTCTTTGTCCGCAAAGTCATGTTTGTAAAATATGCTGTTGCTTTTGTTATTTTCCCAGGAGGATTTGGAACTTTAGATGAGCTTTTTGAACCTCTCCAGTTAATTCAAACTCAGAAGATCAAACCATTTCCAGTAATTCTTGTAGGGAAAGAATACTGGAGGGGTCTGCTGAATTGGATTAAAGAAGTACTCTTAGCTAGAGGAAAAATTTCCTCCCACGACTTCAATCTATTTCATATAGTAGAGGAACCCGAGGAGATAGTAAGCTTTATAAAAGAAAAAAGAGGGGAAATTAGAGAATAGCAATCCATTTTAAGCTCGACATATTATTAATAAGATATATACTCTTATTAAAAGTAAGAGCAAAGGATTGAAAAATGAAATCCAAAGTTAAGATTACCACAACCATTGATCCTACCATAGTTCATATTATAGATAGCTACCTTAGGAGAACTAAAAATTGCTCACGAAGCAGGCTCATTGAGGATATACTCCGTAACTGGTATATGGAGCAGAAAAAGAGGGAGATTGAAAAAAAGACAGAAGAGTATTATCTATCTCTTTCTGAGGATGAGAAAAAAGAGGATAAAGAGTGGAGGGACATAGCAGCACAATCTGCTAAGAATCTTTGGGAATAGAATATGGAATATCCTAAAAGAGGTGAGGTTTATCTTGTTAGGCTTCCAGGTCAGCCTGCTGATAAAAAGATGCGCCCAGTCCTTATAGTTTCCTTAAATGTAAGAAACCGCTTAGCCAGTGATGTTATTGTGGTCCCTATATCTACCACCTTACGGTTAGCTCCTACTCATGTAGAGCTTCCTAGAGGGGAAGGAGGACTTGATCGAACCTCTGTGGCTAAATGTGAACAGATCACTACCCTTGATAAATCTTTTTTAATTAGGGGACCTTTTTCTAGCACTATTAATCCTGCTAAAATGTCTGAGGTTGAAAAAGCTATTCAGCGAGCAATAGGAATAATATTACCTTGAATAAAAAAGGGAAAGGGGAAAAGAGTTACGGGTCACAGGGATGGATTACAAGACAGGAACGACAAGTCACGATCTAAGCTTTGCTCCTAACTCACTTTCTAGTAGCTTCACTATGTTTTGTTGAATCTTATCAACCTCTTCATCTCTTAGAGTTCTATCAGGAGCACGAAAAATCAAAGAAAAAGCAAGGCCTTTATATCCGGCAGAGACGCCTTCTCCTCTATAAAGGTCAAAGAGCTCCACTTTCTCTAGCCATTTTCCTTCTCTAAGAATTCCCTCTCTTACCTTTTCTGCTGGGATCTTTTCCTTAACAACCAGGGCTAAATCGCGTCGAAGAGAGGGAAATTTGGGTAGAGAATTAAATCTTTTTTTCTTTCGAGAGAAAGAAAGAAGAGAGGAAAAATCAACCTCAAATAGATAAGTGGGCGAGGGGAGCTCGAAGTCCTTACCCACTTTTTCCCGAAGTCTACCCAATATCCCCAGCACTACCCCTTCTTTCTTCACAGATGCTCTTTGCTTGCTGGAAAGATAGGAATGCCCAGAAGGGCTAAATTCTATTCCCTCTATACCCAATCCTTCCAGTAGGCTTTCCACTATTCCTTTTAAAGAGAAAAAGTCAAAGTTTTTTTCCAGAATCAATCCTGCCACCCACGGGGTTTCTTTCAAAGAAGGAGTCTTTTGAAAAACATCAGCCAGCTCAAAGATTCGCAGCTCTTCTATACTCTGAGCCAGGTTATAAGAGGCAACTTTCAGCAAATGGGGGAAAAGATGGGTCGTTAAGAATTCTTGCTCACTAGAGAGAGGATTTCTAACCCTTATTCTCTCTCCAGGAGATAGATTTGCCTTCTTGAAAACATCTTCTCCACTAAAAGGGCTTGCTATCACCTCATAAAACCCTAATCCTTTTAAAACCTCTCTTACTACTTTTCTATCCTGTTCTTCAGAATCCTCGGGAGCCTCTTCACTCCCTAAAGAAGGAAGACTTATCTTTAGTCGATTATATCCATAAAATCTTACTATTTCCTCAATGAGATCTATTTCCCGGCTAATATCGGGTCTGAAGGAGGGAATACTTATCTTCCAGTCTTTTTCTCTTTCTTCGATTTCGAACCAGAGTCTTTCAAGAATCGTCCTTATTCGGGAAGAAGTAATCCTGCTTCCAAGAATGCGAGCCACTCGTGAAGGGCGAAGGATGGTCCATTTTTTTTCTTTTGGTAGCTTTCCTGCTTCTACTCGTCTTCCTAGCTCTCCTCCTGCTATGGCTTGAATGAGAAGAGAAGCTCTATCTAAAGCTTTTTTTACACCTAAGGGATCTACTCTTCTCTCAAATCTACAAGATGATTCTGTACTTAAGCCTGTTCTCCTTGAAGTACGCTGGATAGATAAGGGATCAAAATAAGCCGACTCTAGAAGAATATCCTCAGTATGAGCCCTCACCTGACTGTCCTCTCCCCCCATAACTCCGGCCAGGGCGATGGGCCGAGTTGAATCAGCAATGAGGAGCATGTCCTCATCGAGTTCTCGCTTAATCCCATCCAGGGCAATCAAGGACTCACCTCTTTTTGCCCGGCGAACTATTATTTTTTCCCCGCTCAGAAGCCCGTAATCAAAAGCATGGAGGGGTTGACCCATTTCCCACGATACATAATTGGTAATATCTACTATATTGTTAATAGGTTTACCCCCCGAGATCAAAATTTTACGCCACAGCCAGAGGGGAGAAGGTCCCACTTTTACACCTCTTATCAGACGAGCACTATAATAGGGGCAAAGCTCAGGATCCTTTATTTCTATCTGAATTTGATTGCTGGTTCCTCTTTCTTTTTCCTTTACCTTCCAGGAAGGTAGATGTAGATCTTTACCCCTCAAAGCAGCTATTTCCCGTGCTATTCCTATTACCGATAAGCAGTCTCCCCGGTTAGGGGTTATCTCTAAGTCTAATATAATGTCTTCCAGCTCCAGAGCCTCGGAAAGGCTCATTCCCAAAGATAGATGAGAGGGAAGGGCCATAATTCCCGACTGATCCTTGCCTAATCCAAGCTCATCCTCCGAGCAAAGCATTCCCGGAGAATTTACTCCTCGCACCTTTACCTTTCTTACTCTTATTCCTCCCCGAAGTCTAGCTCCCTCCAAGGCTACAGGAACAA
>JAUVZS010000113.1:0-5167 GCA_030602435.1 Clostridia bacterium | reverse complement strand
TAGGACTTGCCGCATTCAATTTAGTGCGAGGATACAGGAAAAAAAAAGACAGCTTCCATCGAAATAAGCTCAAGTACCTTCTCATAGGGGTACTTATTATAGCTGCTGGTGTAACTACTAACTTTACCAGCCTTGGGAAATACCCTCTGGATATTTCATTAAATGTAATAAATGCCCTTCTTATTACCTATGTTATCCTCAAATACAAACTTCTCGATATCAATGTTATCATACGTAAGGGTTTTGTCTATTTTACTTTAACTGCCATTATTGCCAGTGTATATCTATTTACGATCTTCATTTTAGAAAGGCTTCTGCGAGGAGTGGTAAGCATATCCCTCATTGCTGTCTTAATAGCCATTGGCATTGCTCTTATTTTCCAGCCCTTAAGAGACTTTCTGCAGCGATGGATTGATAGATTATTTTTCCGAGAAAGATTTGATTATTATCAAATCTTGAAAAAGTTTACCCAAAAAATGGTTACTATTCTTGACCTTGATGATTTGGCGAACTCCACGGTGAATACAATTGGTAAAACAATGCAGACTGATAAAGTAGCTATTTTACTTACTAACAAGAAAGAATTTAATTTGAAGGGTTCCTTAGGTCTGGATAAATCCTTTGCCTCCTCGTTTAAGTTAGAAAGAGATAATCCACTGCTTGCCTATATGGCTAAAAAGAGAGAAATTTTAACCAGGGATGATATAGATATTATTCCTCAGCTTAAAGGCCTTTGGGAAAGTAAAATAAGAGAGCTAGAGATACTTAAAGCAGAGCTATTTATTCCTTTGATAACCAAAGATAATCTAATAGGAATAATCATCCTGGGAGAAAAATTGTCAGAGGATAGCTATTCTGAGGAAGAGCATGCCTTGCTTTCTACTGTAGCTCACCAGGCCAGTGTAGCTTTTGAGAATGCAAAATTATACGAGGAGGTTAGACAGTCTCTTGTTGAAAGGAAAAGACTGGAGAAAGAGCTTCGTCGAGAACATGAGGAGCTTCTTCGCATAGAAAGACTGAGAGCTTTAGGAGAGATGGCTGGAGGAGTAGCTCACGACTTCAATAATCTCCTCGCTGCTATTTTGGGTAATACTCAGCTCCTTTATCAACGAATAGGAAAGATAAAACCCAGCGAGATTAAACGAAGACTCAAGATTATCGAGACCTCAACTCTTGATGGAGCAGAAACTGTGAAAAGGATTCAGGAGTTTAGTGGGGTTAGAATTGATAAAACGTTTAGCAGAATAGATCTCGGAAAAGTAGTAAGAGATGCTATTGAGATAACCAAGCCTCGCTGGAAAGATGAGGCACAGAAAAAAGGAGCTACCGTTACTCTTACAACCAGACTAAATAAGATATCACCCATTGCCGGTAATGCCTCTGAACTAAGAGAGGTCCTGGTCAACATAATCATCAATGCCATTGATGCTATGCCTGAAGGGGGAAAAATTACCGTCGAGACAAAAAAAGATAAAGATCAAACCTGTGTCTCGGTAACTGATACAGGACCAGGGATGTCCGAGGAGGTAAAAAGAAAAGTATTTGATCCCTACTTTACCACCAAAGGCCCTCGGGCAACTGGATTGGGAATGAGTGTATGCCATGGAATAATAACTAGACACGCAGGAAAGATAAAAATAGACAGTAGAAAGGGAAAAGGAACCACTGTTACTGTGAAGCTGCCTATCTCCTTGGCAAAGAAAGAGAAGGAAGGAGAAAAAGCAGTTGTAACCCCTGAAAGGATTAAGAAGGCAACTATTCTTGTTGTAGATGATGAGAAGATGGTTCGCGATGTCTTAAAGGATATGCTCAGAGCAGAAGGATATCATGTAATCTCCTCCTCCAGTGCAAAAGAAGGAATAGAGTTATTTAAAAAGGAAAAGGTCGACATAGTCTTTACTGACCTGGGGATGCCGGAGATATCGGGCTGGCAGCTAGCTAAAATAATTAAAGAGATTAACTCCAGGATACCGGTTGTCATGATTACTGGCTGGGGAGCACAAATAAATGCAGGAGAGACAAAAGAGCCCAGCGTCGATTTCTTTGTAAATAAACCTTTTCAAAACAAAGAACTTCTTGAGCTAGTTACCAAAGCAATAAAGTCAAAAGAAAACAAGGAATCTAAATAATTCCAGAGCTTCCAAAACCTCTCTTCGCTCTTTCTGCATTGTCTAACTCTTTCACTACTTCAATAATGGGGGTTTCAATCTTTTGAATTACTAGTTGACAGATTTTATCTCCTTTTTTTATTTCAAAGGGCCTATTCTGGTGATGATTTATTAAAATGACGCCTACCTCACCCCGATAGCCGGAATCTATAAGGCCAGGAGAGTTTACAATACTTATCCCATTCTTTAGAGCAAGTCCAGATCTTGGTTGAATGAAACCAGCATAACCAGCCGGGATTGCCAGAGCAATACCCGTAGGAACCAATGCCCGCTGGCCCGGTTTTATCACCAAATCCACTCTGCTGTAAAGGTCACAGCCAGCATCATTTTTGTGAGCGTATTTCGGTAGAGGAAGATCAGGATCGAGCCTCTTTAATCTTACCTTCAATTTTAATCTCCTCTGGCTGATTTTTTTCTCTCCACCAACCTTTTTCGATCTATCCTATCATCTCTCCCAGAGAGTGTCAATTGAAAATAAATTTATAGTATAGGAATTTCCTTTTTCCCCTCACCCTTCCCTCTCCCCTATGGGGAGAGGGAAGGGAGAGGGGGTAAGTTCTTTGACATTTGCTTGCTCTCAGCTTATAATATTAGAGCACTGCGGGTATGTTATAGGTAGTAGAATACTGTAACATATTGAAAGACGTATTCACTATAGCAAGCTCGGATCTTTACATTAACATTAAGAAGTAAGAAGAAGAGAAGCAAGAAGTATTGCGAAGGACAAGGGCAAGCTCGCAATGACAGCGAAAAAACGCAATACGCAATACGATATACGCGATACAAGATAAGGAGAGAAAGATGAAGGTTGGAAATGAGCTAGGGCTCTTTACTGGTAGAGCCAATCCTGGTCTGGCTGAGAAAATGGCTGAATATCTAGGAATTTCTTTGGGAAAGATAGAGATTAATTCTTTCAGTGATAAAGAAGTATATGTCAGGATTAAGGAGAATGTGAGAGGAAAGGATATCTTTCTTGTTCAATCTACCAGTCCTCCAGTTAATGAGAACTTGATGGAGCTGCTTATAATGGTAGATGCTTTTCAAAGAGCCTCTGCTAAAAGAATCACTACTGTTATTCCCTATTATGGATATGCTCGTCAGGACAGGAAGGATGAACCACGGGTTCCCATTACGGCTAAGTTAGTAGCTAATTTAATTAGCACAGCAGGAACCGATAGAGTGCTAACTATAGACCTTCACGCTGCTCAAATCCAGGGATTCTTTGATATTAAAGTCGACCATCTCTTTGCTGCTCCAGTGATTATTAATTACTTCTTGAAGAAGAATCTTAAAGATCTGGTGGTACTTTCTCCTGACATGGGAGGGATAAGGAGGGCCCGTGCTTATGCCAAGAGATTAGGTGCTTCTCTGGCTATTATAGACAAGAGAAGACCAACCGCCAATAAGACAGAAGTAATAAATGTGGTAGGAAGGGTCAAAGGAAAGGAAGTCCTTATTGTGGATGATATAATTGATACAGCAGGTACCTTAATGGCAGCAGTAAGGGTTTTGGAAAAAAAGGGGGCGCGAGATATCTATGCTAGTAGCACTCATCCTGTTCTTTCAGGGGATGCTTATGAAAGGATTAAAGACTCCCCCTTGAAAGAAATGGTAGTAACCAATACTATTTCCTTGCCTCAAGGGAAGACAAAAACTAAATTAAAAGTTCTTTCGATAGCTTCTTTGTTAGGAGAAGCTGTAAGACGGATTCATGAAAATAGGTCTGTAAGCTCTCTGTTTTTGTAAAGGACACTAATTATTTAGGACGCAGATGTTCGCAAGATAAACAGGATAAATAAAAAATTTTGATAGTGGCATACGCCACTATAGATGAAATTTAATAAATCTTTTTGTTATCTTTTTAAGTCTGCGTAGATCTGCGTTCAAAAAGAATTTTATCCGCTAGAATTGAAAGGAGTGTTTTTTAATGGAGAAAATTAGGTTAAAAGTAAAGCTAAGAGATAAAACAGGTAAAGAATATGCCCGAAAGCTAAGGAAAAAAGAGATCTTACCCGCTGTTCTCTACGGCCCTCATCTTAAAAAAAGTCTACCCCTAGAAGTAGAACTAAAAGATCTTCGTAGTTTTTTTTCTCACTTTCACGAGAAAGAGAAGATTATTACTCTGGATATAGTTGATCAGAAGGTAAACAGAAAGCGGGAAGTGATAATTAAAGAGGTACAGCGGAATTGGGTGAGTGGCAGCCTCCAGCATATTGATTTTTATGAGATTACCAGAGGAGAGAAAATAACCACTATGGTGCCTTTATCCTTTGTGGGTAAAGCTCAAGGGGAGAAATCGGGAGGTATAGTAGAACATCTGGTGCGGGAGGTGGAAGTTGAATGTCTTCCCCGGAACCTTCCTTCAGCTATAGAAGTGGACGTAACTTCCTTAGACACAGGGGATTTCCTTGAGGTAAAAGATTTAACTGTACCTTCTGAGGTGAAGATTATTACCCATCCCCAGGAAGTAGTAGTTTCAGTAGTTTTTCCTATGAGGAAAGAGGAAGAAGAGAAAGTGGAGGAGGAAGAAATAGCCGAGGAGGTAGAAGTAGTAGGTAAGAAAGAGAAAAAAGCAGAAGAGGTTCCCGGTAAGGAGGAGAAAGAGAAAAAAGTAGAAGAAGTTTCTGGTAAGGGGGAGAAAGGAGAGAAGGAAGAAGAGAAAAAGAGTAAGAAATGAGAGTGATATTCGGACTGGGTAATCCAGGAAAGGAGTACGAAGAGACCCGACACAATGTAGGCTTTCGTGTTGTAGATAGCCTCTCCCAAAAATACAAAGTTAAGCTGGATAGTTACCTATGCCAGTGTTGGATGGGAGAAGGCAGGATAGGCGAAGAGAGGATTCTCCTGGCCAAACCTCTTACCTTTGTCAATGCTGCGGGCGGCTCCCTTTCTCAAATTAAGCAAAAATACAGAATAAAATTAGAAGATATAATCCTTATAAGTGACGATGCAGATTTAGACTTAGGTAAACTGAGAATAGCCAGCAGGGGAAGAGATGG